>VGTI01000020.1 GCA_016874735.1 Deltaproteobacteria bacterium | reverse complement strand
GCTTTGACAGGCTTTGTCACGGGGCGGGAACCGTCCTCAGGTGTGGAGGGTGGGGTTACCCGCCCGCTGAAGCACGAAACTCTGACCATACCGGAGCGCTCTTGTCAGAGAGCGTGAGGATTGGTCGAGGTAGTTCATCGGCATAAACAAATGCATCGATTTTCAACCGACGAGTAGAATAATTCAATTCACCGCGCTCAATCGCTTGAACCAACCTCTGATGTTCCTCAGTAGCAAGGAGACTGATGCGGTATTTACGCATCATCGACGGGATGTTTAACAACAAGAAAAAATATAAACAATATGCGAAGAAAATTAAAAACCCGAGGATCTCCCCCATCATCAATCCTCCTTCGCCCTGTGTTTAGAAATTAAAACTAACACCCCTCCGTATTTCACATCGATAGCGGCAGAGCGGGATTTATCTTGAGACAAAAATACAATGAGCTAAAACGGGCGGCGGCTTCAGGGACTTAGATATGCGAACGCCGCAGAATTCTGACGAAGCAGGATTCGCATGCGGCGTCTTTCCATAAATGGGCGGGCATCACGTGTTAGGGACGTAGATGATAGTCAAAGATTTTAAGACTATACTCAGTCAAGGCACTTAAGTGTGTCCGGATAATCTGCGACCAAATCAAGAGTGCCTGGTGGTAATGAGTCCGCTATAGGCTTGAGCGTGATGTTCAGGAGTTGGCGATTGGCATCGGCCGTGTAGTCGTCAAACTGCGAGCTCACGCTGCCACCGGTAGCGCTGATGACTTGATGTATTTGTACCGGCGAACCGCAGGAAAAATCAAAGTCTCGCAGCCGTACCGTCTTGATCTGTGGCTGTGATAAGGAGCGCCAGGAGATGACACCAGATGCTGTGTTGTAGGCGATGTGCCACTTAGAGAAATCACCTTGATTTACGTCTTGTAGTAGCGCGAACAGTTTGGACTGGCTGTCGCGTTCGCTGCTGTCGCGCGCACCTTGGGCGAACGCTGCGGCGCGGGCGTAACGAGCAAAAGAGTCCGACCCAGTCGGAATTGTCCTACGCCCGCCGAATCCTTGATATTTGCGCAGGCTTTGGCGGTGCAGCGCATAGGGATCGTTGCTCAGTACAGGAATATCGAGCGCGTTACCACTATGGGTCACGGCCTTGCCGCGGAGGAATTCGACGCTGAGGCAGGCGCGTGTCGTGTCGCAAACCAAGTAATGCACTGGCGCATGAGCCTGAGCAATTCTCACATCATGGATGTGGGTTTCGACCTCTTTGACCGAGGCGAATTGATCGAGCTGATACTGCACCCACTGCAGTTCGTTGAGTGAGGGCCGATTGTCGACCTTGGGATACTGCGTCCCATCGAGCCAGGCGATCTCGACAACTAAACCGGCCTCGTTGATGCCACCCAAAGGGAATTCACGACCGTATTGATTAAAGGTGATGCTGCCGTAGCGCGACGTCCACGCCGCTGCCGTATTCTTGGGGTCCAGTATTAGAGCTGTCTTCGCCACGTGGCGCTTATTCACCATGATGAGCCCATCTTCAAAATCCCAGTCGTAACTCTTACCGACTAGTTGGTCGGCAAAATGGGGTACCGCCACCACGGTACATGCTTGAGCGCTGTTGGCGTTGATCACGAGGGCAAAGGCGAACGCAGCTACGAAACGGTACGACCGTCGCATCATTGGGACTCTCCTGGTTGCTACAAATGGCAGAAGTGGACTTTTCCCGATGATAACTAAAGTTTTGCGAATTTACACAGGCAAAGCGTAAGCCAGGGTAGATCCCACAATCGCCGCGACGACACCAGCCAGGAGATCATCACCCAAGGTGCCCCAGGCGCCAGGAGCATCGCGATCGATTTTACCGATGGGGCCAGGCTTCGTGATGTCAAACAGTCTAAAGAGCAGGAATGCGACGAAATAAGGCGCCCAGTCTATAGGCATCCAAGCCGCTGCAATTGCCTGACCAGCAACTTCATCGATGACGATGCTTTGATCATCATGCACCGCTAATGCCGTCTCCATACGGTCTATAGACCAATAGGCCAGGGCACTAACCATAACCAACGAGATAGCTAATGTCCCATGAAACTCCAGAGTCCCAGCACCAAAGGATCTTGAAGCAACCCAGTTAATCCCTGCACCCACGGCCAACCCAGGGAGCGAGCCAAAAGTCCCCGGCGCCTTTGGCGCGCGACCAATACCAAAGGCCGTTGCGATCTGGATGGCTACGCGGTCTAAAAGTGCAAGTGAGGGCGTGGCGGTCAAAGCTTAATCCTCAATAGTTCTTTGCCCGTATTCACCGAGTCGCCCTCTTTGACCGCAACGCTGGCAACAGTCCCGGCAATGTTGGTGAAGACGCGGTTTTCCATCTTCATCGCCTCGATGACGAGCAGTGCTTGACCTGAGGTTGTTTGGTCGCCCTTCTTGACCAGCACCTTGAGCACCTTGCCGGTGATCTGACTCCTGACCACCTGATCTTTGGCCGCTGTGCGGTTGTTGTTCTGATCGTTACCAGGCATGTCTGGCTGACTGACGGCATGCACGTAGTGCAGGCGACCACCGAGACGAATCTCAGCTCGTAGCTGCGCCTCTGGCTCACCGACATAAGTGGTCACAGCCGTGCGGCGCAAATGCACGTTGCGCTCGAGCGCGGCATCGTTGCCGTCACGTAGTACGATAACGCCAGCGTAGGGCACCAAGGTCGCAGTCAGTTCGCGCCCTGCACTTTTTACGCGAAATGATTGACCCGGGGTGATGCGCTCGGGCAATGCGACTTTGTGCATGTTACCGTTGAGGTCGATTTTGAGATCCATAACTTCGTCTCCTCGATGCGCGCCTATTGTGGACCTATTGTGTACCTATTCTAGGCCTTCGCGCCGCGCCATTTCTTGCCAAAGACTTGGTCTCACACTTGATGCCGCCCCATCGACTACAGGGGCGGCGGGCTGATGACGCACTGCTACGACGCCAAGCACCGCTGCAAGCGTGGGCTCATCACTGTCGCCTCCCGCCTGACGCAGGGCAGTCTTCCAGTAGGCAGCCTGCTCCTCGATGAGCTTGGTGGTGAAATCGCCATCGCGAAACGCTGGCAGTGCGAGTAAGGCCTCTTGAAACGGCACTGTCGTCTGCACGCCCTCGAGCCTAAGCTCACTAAGTGCGCGCTCCATCCGCACGATGGCTTCCGGTCTCGTCTTGGCCCAGACGATGACCTTAGCGACCATTGAGTCGTAAGTGTCAGGTATTTTGTAGCCCGGATAAAGATGCGTATCGACCCGGACAAAAGGACCACCAGGTAGCGTCATCGCCTGCACGGTCGCGGCCGATGGTGCAAAATCCAAGGCAGGATCCTCGGCGTTGATCCTGGCCTCCATTGCCCATCCGTTGGGTTGTAAATCACTTTGCTTGAACGGCAAACGCTCACCCTGAGCGATACGGATCTGCCACGCTATCAAGTCCAGCCCAGTGATCATCTCGGTCACTGGATGCTCCACCTGGATGCGCGTGTTCATTTCCATGAAATAGGCGCGATCTGGTGATTCACAAATAAACTCGATCGTACCTGCACTGACGTAACCTGCAGCCTTGGCTGCCGCAACAGCTTTGGCGCCAATGTCATCCCTTTGTTTAGGACTGAGATAGCTACTGGGTGCCTCTTCAAACAACTTCTGGTGGCGGCGCTGTACGGAACAGTCACGCTCGAATAGATGCACCCCGTTGCCATGGGCGTCAAAAAGCACCTGAAATTCGATATGGCGCGGTCTCTCTATAAACCGCTCGCAGAATACTTCGGGGTTACCAAAGTACGCTTGCGCTTCGCGTTGGCACGCAGTCAAAGCGGGCTCCAGATCGCTGTCTTGACGCACGACACGCATGCCGCGTCCACCACCACCACCAGCGGCCTTAAGGATCAGAGGATAGCCGATTTCATGCGCCAGCTTTTTAAGTTCGGCTGCATCCTTGAGCGGTGCTGCTGCACCTGGTACCACCGGCACTCCGTGCTCGATCATCAGATTGCGCGCATGGATCTTATTACCCATCCGGTCCATCGCCTCAGGAGGTGGACCGATGAAAATGGCGCCAGCCTTCTCGATGGCACGGGCAAATTCACTACTCTCAGAGAGAAACCCATAGCCTGGATGGACGGCGTCGGCACCACTGCTACGGATCGCTTCGACTAAACGAGGAATCTGTAGGTAAGTCTCCGCCGAGGTGATGCCGGGGAGACGCACGGCAAAATCGGCAAGAAAACGATGCTGGCTGCTGGCGTCAGCGTCGGAGTAAACAGCCACACTCTCGATACCGAGCTCGCGCAAGGTTCTGATGATGCGGACGGCAATTTCCCCGCGATTGGCGATCAGGACTCGCTTGATCTTTGTGGATGGAATGCCCATGGCGAACCTCAAAGTGGGATGTTGCCGTGTTTGCGCTTAGGTCTTTGGCAGCGCTTACCGCTCACAGCAGCCAGACCTCGGAGCAGATGCGACCTAGTCTCACTCGGATAGATCACGGCATCGATATATCCGAGCTCCGCAGCAACATAGGGGTTGGCGAACGTTTCCGCGTAGCGGTCGGTGAGTTCTTGACGTTTCGCCTCTTGATCTGCGGCTGCAGTGATTTCACCCTTGAAAATGATGTTGCAAGCGCCCTTAGCACCCATTACAGCAATCTCGGCATTAGGCCACGCCAAGTTGAGATCCGCACCGATATGCTTGGAACTCATCACGTCGTAGGCGCCACCGTAGGCTTTACGCGTGATCACTGTGAGCTTAGGCACAGTGGCTTCGGCATATGCATATAGCAACTTGGCACCGTGACGGATAATGCCCGATGACTCTTGGTCACTACCCGGCAGAAATCCCGGTACATCGACAAAAGTCACCAGAGGGATATTGAAGGCGTCGCAAAAGCGCACAAAACGCGCACCCTTTACCGAGGCATCAATATCGAGCACACCGGCAAGGTGGTTAGGGTTATTGGCGACGATGCCCACTGATCGGCCTCCGAGACGCGCAAAACCAGTCACTATGTGCGGCGCAAACTCAGGCTTGATATCAAAGAAGCTACCCGGATCGACTACGGCCTTGATCACTTCCGTCATGTCGTAGGGTAGATTGGGATTGAGCGGCACCAAACTCTCAATACTAAGCTCCGCCTGCGTGATGAGTTCACGCATGGTCGAGTCCGCCTCAGGATCAGCGGCACGCGGCGCCTCATCCAGATTGTTGGACGGGACGAAGCTCAGCCAGGTCTTCACAGCGTTAATCAAGTCAGGTTCAGAGGCAAAGCGCCGGTCGGCGACACCACTACGCTGCGTGTGAGTCTCCGATCCACCGAGTTCGTCGAAGGTCACCACCTCGCCCGTCACCGTCTTAATGACGTCGGGGCCCGTGATAAACATGTGACTCGTATGATCTACCATGAAAACAAAGTCGGTCATCGCCGGTGAATACACGGCACCACCGGCACAAGGTCCCATAATAAGCGACAGCTGCGGCACTACACCCGACGCCTGCACGTTGCGGTAAAAGATGTCGGCATAGCCACCCAGGCTGGCCACACCTTCTTGAATCCGCGCACCGCCAGAGTCGTTGATGCCGATGACCGGTGCCCCAGCCTTAACGGCCATATCCATGACCTTGCAAATTTTGCGCGCCATGGTTTTTGACAAGCTACCGCCAAATACGGTGAAATCCTGGGAGAACACATACACCAAACGGCCGCTCACGGTACCAAAGCCCGTGATCACACCGTCACCAAGTATGCGCTTTCCCTCCATCCCAAAGTCACGGCAGTCGTGCCGTGCGAAGGCGTCGAGCTCGGTAAAAGAGTCCGGATCAAGCAGCTGCTGCAGCCGCTCACGTGCGGTCAGCTTGCCGCTCTTATGCTGGTGGGCGATGCGCGCCTCACCGCCACCAAGAAGTGATTCCTGCCTCAACCCAGCTAATTTGTCCGATGCTGATGTCGTCATGCCAGCGCTCCTCTGCTATCCAGCAATGTTCAACTTCCCGTCGGTCCTACATCTGCCAACCAGAAGCCTTGCAGCGACATTTTATTAATACACCTGCCGCCCGGGAAAAGCACTCCATAGCGGTTCGGCAAATAGGCGGGCACTGATATCGTCCCAACTAGGCAGCGAAAGCTGTTTAGAGTCACCACTTCCCGCCAATGCCTTATGTGGCACACTGGCCTCGCGGCCACCCGCCCACAGTAATTCACCGTTATTGGTGTCGACGAGCAGTAGTGTGACGCCGGCCCCTCGCTCAGCGACAGCTAGGCCGCGGTCGTCATACAGGCGCTCGTAGCCATAAGTCACAAAAGGTAGTAACACGGCATCCGCATGACGCACGTTTTTGCTGACTTTATTGAGCCACGCGAGCCACTCGAGACGCCCTGCGAGTGAGGCGTTGTAAAACGCGGGCACCGTTTGGCAGTCACCGCAGTCGCTGCGGCGATGCGCCCAAATTGGGGCTAATTCAGCAGGTAAATCGGTCAAACTCGCGTCCTTCAGCTGCTGCAAGACAAATTTTGGCGAATAACCTTTCATGTAAGGCTGGTCGTTGAAGCTCTTGAGGACAAAGGCGTCAAACTGCGTACACAGAGTCGCTAATTGCTGCTCGCCAAAATTACTTAGCGGAAGACTCTTAAAGCGCGCGCCCGCTGGCCACGCTTGACAGTTTAGCGTGGCGATCCGCGCCGGCACGTAGCTCAGATGACCCTCTTGCACACCGTAAGGAGTTTTGGTCGGTACGCTGACGCATCCGGCTACGGGTAGAGTGGCGCCGACGCAAATGAGCAGGATTAACCACGAACGGTGAATAGTCTGAATTTTGCGGCTTTTCATAGGGCATTAAACTCGTTGCTAGGTTCGTCGCTGAGCTTAGCACAGGAGTTGCCGCTACGGAAAGAAGGAGAGGACCCGGGTCGGGGTCCTCTTTTCATCTCAGTGATATCTTGATTGGCCGTTATTTTTTTTTCGGATCTGTAGGCTTCTTGTTTTTATTTGCTCCCTCCTCCGAGGGGGTCGAGCTTTCGATGGTTATCTCGCCTTTTTTCAACTTCTCTTCGAATTCCTCCTGGGAGTCATGTTTCTTGCTGCAGAAGTCGGCGTTAGTTTTCGCGCTCTCGGAGCCTTGCTTGCAGATTTCGGCTATTTCATCTTTGTAGAACGAGTCGGTGCCATTGACGTTGACATGACATGATTCGCCCCCCTTGGGGTTCTTCGGATCCGGAATCCAACCCCAGCCATTTTTAATGTTTTTTGCGTTATCACCACAGGATTTGAACTCCTTGCCCGAAACAGCATCAATCCAATTCGAGCGGTCAGCCGACATGTAGCCAATGGATCCACTCACTGCGTCTGTGTGGCAGATGTATGACTTTTCCTTGGCGTGTTTACTTGCAGCATCGCAGGAGCTATATTTTCCGGAAATGCCTGTGTCCTTCACGGTAGTAGGCTTCGCCGCGAGTGCTAGAGCAGCCGTATCGGTGTTGCCAACCGTCGCCAAGGCCGCTGCCACATGCAGTGCCCTGGCTACGGTCCAGGAGTCGAGCTCTTGCGTCGGGGATCTGCCGCTAGTCAAGGCTGTTAGGCCAAGTTTGGCCACGGTGAAGTAAGCAGCCAGCTCCGAACGATCGACTTTCTTGCCGAGTCCATGCGCCGCAAAGAGCCCGGCCGGTGATCTGTATGTCTTAGCAATTTTGGCCTGAAGCGTGGAGACCACCTTGCCTTTGGCGACCATTTTTGACTTGATGCCATCGAATCGGAGACCGTTAAATGTGAAGGCCTCGTCCGTCATCCCTTTAGTCAGGCCAGCGATAAAGTCCTTAGGTGACTTGGCTGCTACACTTGCCAGGCGCTCGCCGAAGTCCGAACCCTTCTGCATGCCGTCCAAGAGACTTCCTAGCTCGTCAATCTCGGCAGCAAACTCGTTACTCGCGAGATCGCTCAAAGAGTTCTTGTCCCCGCATGCTGCAAGCAGCACACAAATAGCCATCGAGCCTGAAAGTCGTAGTATCATACCTACCTCTAAGAAATTCTTAGATCCTGATTTTGACTAGCCCGCGTATCGGCATTTTTGCAGAAAACTTTAGGTCTTTTTTCAATTGGTCCACTTAATTGTTGGTACAAGACGAATTCCCCCGTCGTGTGAGAGGCTTGCCTGGATCGGGTAAAATTCACCGCCTTACCCCTAAGTAAATTCAAAGAAAGCGGGATGTTATGAAGTTGGACCAACAATTAAGTGGACCACTTTAAGAGGGGCTAAAGCTCCCCACCCAAAATGGCGATAAGCCTTATGGGCCAAACTGGGAGGGCATGAATTATGCGCACGCTGACAACACTGACTACACTACTTTCATGTGTACTTTCAGTATCTTGTGCCTCTACGGTGTCATCCAAGGAACGGCTTGAGTCCTGGCATAACGAGCCAGCCGCCCCCCTGCTTCAGGCAATGGGCGAGCCGACGTGCACAGCGGTCGCTCCTGACGGATCGAAGACTTACACCTACGAAGTGCATCGTGAAGTCCCGTTTGTTATGACTAGTGACCACCGAGCCATGGCCGACCGTGTAGTGGTGGATCATACCGTATGCACGGTGCACTTCACGGTCGATCCTCAGAACCGCGTCACCAAGGGCGAGTTAGCGACCCCGTCGTCTCGCTGTAGCGGGGTAGTACCCGAGAATCCCAAGGCCGCATTGGCGCACTAGGAGCTCGATTTGCCGGCCCTGAGACGTGGTAGTATTTGCGGCCACGCCTGCAGCTGATCGCAGATCCATTTGTTCAGGAGCCCTTGGCGTTCGCCGGTTGAAAGTGCAAAAGTGGTCGTGCCCAGGGATTCCCTGGCTCGATGGGTCAAGTGCTGCATGGTGATGGCGGCACCAACAGATATATTGAGGCTTTCGACCATTCCGAACATGGGGATCGTAAAAAGTCGGTCCATGTGAGGTAGCCAGGCCGAGTCGATGCCTGCGTGTTCGTTGCCAAAAACAACGGCAATCTTGTCGTCCACGGGTAGTTCATGGAGTGGCACCGCTGTCGGCGCGGGCACTCCGGCATACAGTTTGAATCCGTCGGCCCGCAGTTTGGCCACGCAGTCTTCGACGGTATGGTGGCGATGCAGGGTTAACCAAGACCCGACGCCACGCGCCACGGTCGAGGTACGAAAACTTTGTTTAAGTGTTACCACGTGGCAGTGCTGAATACCGAAGGCATCGGCTGACCTAAGGCAAGCCGAGATGTTGTGCGGGTCGTGGACATCCTGGACCACCAGACGGATATGTTGGGTACGACCGTGCGCGACACGCAGCATGCGCGCGCGGCGCGCCTCAGTCAGCATAGCGTTCATCAAATCCCAAGCGTCAGCCGGATAACCGGTCGTCTTGGTACCGCTAAATTCTAGCTCGCGCAACGGATCGCCTGGAGTCGCTGGTGTGTCGTTATCCTTCGACATGATCTGTTGGATCCTCAGCCTCAAGCGGATCTGGGATCTCATGGATATGCGACGCGCCGCCCTCGCGCTCATCGCCTTCAATGTCCGTGATCAGTTGGGCGCCTATGGACTGTAAGGCTGTCCCCACCAACGGGCCGATCGCCTTCGGAATTGGCGTGATGCCTTTCTCTTCCAGGATCCAAAGGGACAACTTGCTTAGGGCGACTTCCCAGTTGCGGTTACGCTCCTCACTAAGCTCTCTGAGCCCCTTCATGCTGGCGTACAGCCGGTCGTACTGAGCGACTTTGCGCTTGTAGCGCTTGAGCTCGACGGGGTCCCCAGACTTGGCTGCCTTCTCGGCGGACACTTTTGCCTTCTCAGCTTCGTATAGCCGCGCCTGCCAGTCTTTGTCGCGGAGGCTAAGCTCCTGCTGCAGCGTCGACTTCTCTTCGCGGCTAGTACGTTGCAGCTCGCTTAATTGCCGCTCAGACGCTGTCAAGCGCGCGACGGCATCCAGGCGTTGCTGCTCGGCAATCGTCGTTTGTTCTTCCGCCTTAGCGAGTTGCCGCTCGAGATGTTTTTTCTGGAGCTCCAGCTTTTCTGTAACCACATGAATCTCATGTGTTTTTTGCTCAAGCCGTTGGGTGAGCGTTGCCGTCTGCGCGCGGGCCTCGTCGAGACTTTGGTTGATTCTCTTGTTGGCCTCACTCTGCTTACGGAACTGATCCTCGTGCTGCTTACTTAGCTGCTCTAAAGACGTCCCGCGTTGACGCAACTCCTCGTAACGATTGGCACCTTCAACCAGGAGGGAGTAAAGTCCGGCCGCGCGGCGCCATTGGTAGATTGCGATTCCAGACGTAATAGCTGCGAAACCCATAGCAGCTGCTGGCAACAAATTTACGGCCATCTTGTCTTCCTTATGAAGGGGCCACCGCGCAAAGTCCCCAAGTCCTCACGATCAGTCCAGATGATCAATCAAGCATGCGAGACAATCAAGGGTATTTGCGTGAGCGCTCAGTAAGTGAAGTGTTTGATCTTCTCGCCCTTGACCCCAATTTCGGTCATCGCCCGGATACCGATGTCCAAGTGCAGATCGACAAAGCGTTCGGTCACGATCTTGTCGCTGCTCTCGGTCTTGACGCCCTCTGGGGTCATCGGGCGGTCTGAAACGAGCAGCAGGGCGCCGCGCGGGATCTCGTTGGCGACACCGACGGTAAAGATCGTTGCCGTCTCCATGTCGACGCCGATGACGCGCAGATCGCGCAGCTTTTGTTTGAAACCCTCGTCGTGCTCCCAGACTCGCCGGTTGGTGGTGTAGATCACCCCGGTCCGGTAGTCCATAGATGACTCGACGATTTTCTCGGACACAAATTTATGCAGTTTGAATGACGGCATCGCTGGCACCTCAGGGGCGAGGTAGTCGTTCGAGGTACCCTCGCCGCGAATCGCTGCCATCGGTAGAATAAAATGACCCAGCTCGGTGGATTCTTTCACACCGCCACATTTACCTAGGAAGAGGACCCCCTTGGGTTTAATGGCCATAAGCAAGTCCATGATTGTCGCGGCATTGGCAGATCCCATGCCGTAATTAATCAGTGTCAGCCCGGAGGGCTCATGGGTGGCAGTCTGCATGGCGCGACCGTTACCCAGTATTGGCACGTCGAAGCGTTTAGCAAACTTCTCGAGGTAGTTCGAGAAATTGGTCAGTAGTATATATTCGCCAAATTGTTCAATAGGCGTGCCAGTGTAGCGCGGTAACCAATTCTTTACGATCTCGGCCTTGGTCTTCATATTAAAGTCCTCGTATGATGATTAATGATAGGCCATCTCGACTCAATTAGCGACCGTCAACAAGATCTCGAGGCTTCCCCATGAAGGCAAAAACCGCTGTGCGTACGGAAAAAGCTGGAGCATTGGCAATTCCACGGGAACTTACGCGCCTCGTTAGCGCCTGGTGGCGGTTCGGCGTGTTTGGTTTGCCGACTAAACTTACGCGGTCACTGGTGACCGATACTAGTTTTGAGTCTATTTTTAGCGGCAAGCGCTTCTACGAACTTTTCGGAGATAATGCTCTGCGTCTCTTTGATGCTCTGGGTCCAATCTACGGCAAGGCCGGACAGATCGCCCTAAGTCGGATGTCACCGAAGGCGCATGCCGTCGCCGATGATTTCCATCTGACGCGGCTTTATAAGGACTGGCCAGCATTGCCGTGGTCTCAAGTACAGCACATACTCGATACCGAAATTCCGCAGTGGCGTGTGGGACTCAAAGTAGAGCCAGTGCCGCTCGGGGTGGCATCGATGGCGCAGGTGCACGCAGCGACTTCTTCGGATGGCCGTCAGTGGGTCGTCAAGGTGCTCAAGCCGCAGGCTAAGCAGCGCATGATGGAGACGACAGCTGCTCTCGATCAGTTGATTGCGGTGGTAGAGCCACTTGCACTGACGCAAGTATCGAAACGCACCGTGCGTGAGCTGCGTGAGCTGGTCAGTAATTTTAGGCGCGAAACATCGCTCATCCGCGAGCGCGACACCATCATCAGACTCCGGGAAAAACTGGCAGGCAAGAAACAGGGCGTGCTACTCATTCCCGAGGTAAACACCGACTACTGCTCGCAGCATGTACTGACTGTTGAACGCTTTATGGGAATTTCGCTTTCGGATGTGGTGGCGGGCAAGATTGAGTTGCCGCCGACTTTCAAACAAAAACTTGCCAAGAGCGTCCTATCCGAGCTGTTGGTCCAAGTTTTTGAATTAGGTCTGTTTCACGCTGATCCGCACGCTGGAAACTTAATCTTGATGGAGACCGGTGATGTCGGGCTTTTCGACTGGGGCCTTGCCGGGGAGCTATTTGATAGCGATCGCCGCTACATAGCTGCAATACTTAAAGCCGTAATTGCTCTCGACCAAGAGCAGCTCATCGATGCCTTGGTCGCTATGGGCACCGATGTCGGGCGTGAGGTTGAGCGTGAAGATGTGCGTAAGGAGCTAAAGACCGTTTCGGGAATGATAAAGAAAGGCCGCGAAAATCCGGCCGAAAAAGCGTCGATCCAAGAGCTACTAGAGGCCTGCCTCAACAGCGCCGCGAGACTTGGGATTGCCGTGCCGGACGGGCTTTTGCTAATGGCAAAGAGCCTGGTCACGATCGAAGGCTTGGCGCGCGGCATCGATCCGCAGGTTTCGCTAGCCCGGGTGGCGACGCCGGTGCTATTCAAAGCTGCTAAACCCGGTTGGAAGGAAGTGGTTGCCTTTGGGCGGCGCTTACCGTCGATGGTGCGCATGGCATTCAACTAATTGGTGCCGTTGCCGCCGAGTTCACCCGGTGTTTTACACCCTTAAGTGGATAGGCGGCGCTGATGGCATTTTTCGTAGAATTCCTGCTCACGTTAGTTTGCGGTACGACCGGTCTCGGCCCGACAGCCTGGGCCCGAGAGACGCCGTCGACTCCTGGACTTGTCATTCTCGGTGACAGCCTCGCCACGGGAGCGGCGACCCATCCGGCGCTTCGGTACGATGGTCTGGTCCTGTGGGACGTCTTTACCGGCAAGGTACCACTACCGGCGACAGCCTC
This sequence comes from Deltaproteobacteria bacterium, assembly GCA_016874735.1. NCBI lineage: Bacteria > Pseudomonadati > Myxococcota > Myxococcia > Deltaproteobacteria bacterium. The sequence continues at coordinate 55,919 of VGTI01000020.1, read as the reverse complement.
AGTATTGCCGGCGGATCTCGCGGCTGGGCTACCTGACCCCCTGCCGGCGCCGCAGCGCCTGTGGCCAGGTCAGCGCGAATTTTTTGGTGGTCCCGACTGGATATGGCGCAATGCTATGCAGATCGTCGCGCGGAGTTTTCTCGATACGCCTCAATACTCTTGGGGCTACCAGCTAGGCCTAGCACTCAAGGTGGCTCCTGAGAGTATCCTGATTGCAGGTGATGACGGGGCAAGGGTGGCACAGTTACCGCGGCAAGTGGACCGCGTCCTTGCTGCGACCGACGGTGTCTTGCCACCGCGTATTGCCGTGTTCTTTACCGGCAACGACCTCTGTGCTGCGACGACCAATGAAATCACTAGCGCTCACGATTATGCCGCCATCTTGGAGCGTGGCTTACGCTACATGGTCCGTAACGGTCAGGTTGGTGCCAGCGGCACTGATGTCTACGTACTCGGACAATTGGGAGTGCTGCAACTACTGACAAGCGATAGTATCCTAAATAAAAACATCACCGCGTTCGGCAGTGAAACCACTTGCCGTGCCCTGCGTGATCAGCGTTTTTTACCGACACCTGAGCAGCAACAAGTGATGCAGAAACGCAGTGGTGCGCTCGCTGAGAATCGCGGCGCAGCTTGGTATTTCTCAATGCTCATGCCGCCCAATCCGGTTGGGTACTGCGCGACCTTGATGGGGCCACTGGAGGGCAAGGAGCGCGAAGCGGAGATCAGCGTCGTGGCTAATCATCTGCGTGATTACCGTGAGGCAACGGCCAAGGCGGTGGAGCGCCTCAATGAGAAAATGATGGCAGAACACGTCGCAGTGCGTTTTCACTATGTTGCGGCAACAGCGCAACTTGGGTTTGATGGCGCCGACATTGCGGAGGACTGCTTCCACCTGTCCCCCGCTGGACACACGAAGATTGCCCGGGCGGCGTTTCCAGGCCTTGTTGTTCCCTAGGTAAAAATGGCAAGATCAAGACACGTTCAAACCCTACGAGGTGGGACAGATGTCAGCGCACGATCACCATCATCATGATACCAATGGCCATCACGGCCATCATGGTCATCACGGGCATCACGGGCATCACGGGCATCATCATAATCATCGAGCGGTTGGTAACCTCAAGGTCGCTCTCTTTTTAAATCTGGGCTTTGCGCTCGTCGAGATTGTGGGTGGCATCTGGACTGGCAGTGTCGCCATCCTGTCGGATGCGGTGCACGATTTAGGTGACGCGATCGCTCTGGGGTCTGCCTACATTTTTGAGCGTTTAGCCCAGCGTCAGCCGAGTGCCTCGTATTCTTATGGGTACCGCCGGCTGTCACTGCTGAGTGCCGTTTTCACCGCTGCGTTCCTACTCGTAGGATCCGCTTTTGTACTATCCGAGGCTATTCCACGCTTGCTGGCTCCAACGATGCCAAAGCTGCCGGGTATGCTGGGATTCGCCGTGTTAGGCGTGGCCGTTAATGGCTATGCTGCCTGGCGGCTGGTCCGTGGCGGTGGCACCATGAACGAGCGCGTCATCTCGTGGCACCTTATCGAAGATGTGCTTGGGTGGCTCACCGTGCTGATTGGAACTCTGGTGATGATGGTGGCCGATCTACCCATCATCGACCCCATCCTGAGCATCATCTTTAGCTTGTTTATAGTGTTCAACGTTCTCAGGTCACTAGGAGCAACGGTTCGCCTCTTTCTGCAAGCAGTACCGCGGGATATCGATCTAGAGGCCTTGCGTCGTGACATCACCGGAGTCGAAGCGGTCGAGAGTACGCATGATTTTCACTTGTGGTCGCTAGATGGGGAGCGACACGTGCTCACGGTGCATGTGGTGGTGGAGCAGGATTTACCGCTGAGTGTACTTGAGACCGTGAAAAAAGAAATCCGCCAAACCGTCGCCAAACACGGCAATATTCACGTGACAGTTGAGCTTGAGCCCAAGGCTACTAGCTGTGAGAACGATTGCCACTGTGCCACGGTCTGATTTAAGGTCCCGGGGTCATTACTACCAATGATCATCAGTCGCCGCGAATGGCTCGAATCATCGGGCTACTGCGAAAGTCCGCAGCAAGTCCAGGCACCGATTCGGCATCGGCGGGCAGTTCATTGAGCAGCTCACTAATCTCCCGAAACTTGCCGGTAGCTAGCTCAAAACTTGAGATATGTCCCGTCTCAAAGCGGTAAATCCATCCGTGAATATCAAGCTCGTCACGCGCTAAGGCGCGCGCCACCACAGGATGGGTACTTAGATGCTCGATCTGCAGGAGCACGTTGGCTTCCGTCAGGATCTCGAGCTGCTGCTCACGAGGGGCACCCGCGTACTCTGCGAGCACGACGCCTCTAGCAGCTGCGACATGACGCAACCACTGACTCAAGAATGGCAAGCCTTCAATGCCATCCGGGTGATCGAGAGCACCCGCCATGGCACCGCAGTGGGAATGACCACAGACTATAATGTCGCGAATACCCAAGGCGTTGATCGCATATTCGATGGTAGCTGCCTCTCCACCGGCCGATCCAGCAGGCGGGACGATGTTGCCAGCATTGCGGATCACGAAAAGCTCACCTGGGTCTGTCTGTGTGATCAGCGTCGGACAGATCCGTGAGTCAGCACAAGTGATAAAGAGGGCGGTCGGTTTTTGACCTTTCTGCAGGGATTCGAATAAATGACGTTTACCACGGAATACGTGGTTGCCGAATTTAAGGGCGCCACCTAAAAGTCGTTGCATCGATACACCTCCTGCCTAAATATGCAGGGAAACCTAGCATTAATAGCACCCCACTGTCGACCATTAGGGTTGGGCCAGTTGCTGCGCATGGCGGTAATTAGTTGCGATTGCCGGATCGTTTGGACTTAGCGTATAGGCCTCGTGAAAGATGGGCAGGGCGGCTTTGATGCGCTCTTTGTCGTTACTGCCGCGGACTAGCGTGAGCGCTTGCTCGTGCAGAACTCCAGCCAGGGAGGGGCGCGTATCGGGGAGTTCTGGACTCATCTGCAAAGCTTGGCGGAGACTCTCTTCAGCTTCGGACCACCGCTTAAGTCCAGCCAAGGCGCGACCTAGATCGCGGTGCACCGCTGCGATCCCGTCGTTAGATGCGAGTGAAGCGCGATACTGAGTTATGGCCTCCTCAAGACGCAAATCCTGTGACAAGGCCCAACCGTAGCGGTAGCGCATAGTCCAATTGTCCGGATCGAGTGCCACCGCGAGGGCAAAAAGCGTGTGGTAATTTTGCCAGTAGCGCGACTCCTGCCAGGATAAGGTGCCAAGCACGGTGACGAGTGTCAGGCCGAGCGGGATCACAATGCGCGCGGGGAGTGTAGTTAAGAGGTGGTAGACCAGGACTGCGACTGCAAGTAGCGAGAGGTAGGCATACCTGGCGCCGACCGTCGAGAATGCCTGAAAGCCGAAGGGCACGAATCCCAGCACTGGAAGGAGGGGGGCCATAAACATAAAGGCGATGATCCATGCCAGGGGACGACGACGCCAAATCGCTATGCCGAGACCTGAGCAGGCGACAATAAGCGTCACAATGGTCGTTCCCGTCCAGCCTTGTGCCATGACACGGTCCGTGCGGTGGCCAAAGTCTATGGACATGGCAGTGGGCCAGATCGACTTTTGCAGGTAAAAAGCAACGGCGTCTGCCGCAATCAGCGGGCGATCCTGCCACGATACGGCGAAGGGGAGTTCGCCGTCAGGCTGGAGTAGCTTAGTGGCAATCAAAGCTGCGAGTCCTAAGAGCAACCAGGGGCCGAGCCGTGCTGCGGCTCTTCCGCGAGGGAGTTTGTACCAATACGTCTCAAGCACGAAGAGCACTAAAGGTAAGGTTGCCGTGGCAGCTTTTGCAAGGAGTGCACAGAGGAAGAAGATGGTCGCTATGAGATAGGCGTGGCGTTTGGTTTGGGTCACAGAGTGCAAATAATAGCGGATCGTGAGAAGCGCAAAGGTCGCAGCGAGTAAGTCCTTCATGCCCATGGCCCAGGCGACTGGCTCGACAACGAGAGGGTGCAGGGCAAAGACGAGGGCAGCGATCGCCGCCAGGTAGCGTTGCCTTAAGCTCATCGTCGCAAATAGGTGACAGATGATTTTGTATACGAGCCCAGCATTCAGGGCGTGAACCACGACATTTGCAGCATGGAAAAAGCTAGGGTTTAGGGTGCCACTTACACTGCGGCTAATGGCGGCTAAAAGGGCCCAGACCGTAAATGTGATCGGCATATATAAATGATCATGCGCTGTGGTCCAGATGTGCTGGAGATTCGTTAAGCTCAAATCCATCAGCGATGGATTTTGATAGATATTGGCCTTGTCGTCGTAGGGAATAAAATCAAACCAAACGCAGCCGACGAAGGTCAGGACGACGGCGCTGAGGATAAGAGCTATTGGTAAACGAGGTAGCATTAGCCGAGTATAGCTGACGGGGGGAAATGGGAGCAACTAGGGGGAGGGGAGCTGGGAGCGAGCCGAGATTAGTTGGTGTTAGCGGAGCGGCTGACTTCGATCCAGCGTTTCGTACTGCCGATGGTAGTGCAGAGTAAGGTGATTGATGATCCAAGATGAGATGAATTGTTCGCGATCAGATTGAAGGTACCGCTTCCATTTAGGACCAAGGTATCTGCCGTTGCTGTGCCGACATTAGTATCACCGAAACCCAATGTGCCGGCAGTAGTCCATCCGACCGCAACGAATGTGACGGTTTGACCTTGGCCTATAGTACCGGAGTTGCAGCCAGTGACGGTTGAGATGGTGCTATTGCCGGAGGCAGCGTTCGTTAGCAGCACCACACCTGAAGCGTCGGTGAGGGCTAGAGAGGTTGAGCCGTTGTTGATAGTGTAAGAACCAGAGGAATTTTTAAAGCCTTTAGCACTAACCGTACCATTGACATCGAGAGTCGTTGTCGGACTGGTTGAGCCGATCCCTACGTTGCCATTGGTAGGCTCGATCGTCAAAGCAGTGTTATTGCCTACATCGTTGACCGTACGGGAGATCTTGAACTTATCACCGTCGGTGTTGTCGATACCGAGGGCGTAGCTGCTACCACCGTTTACGGCAAGGGAGATGTATGGGTCACCGGCGGAGGCGCCACCAACTTTAGCGCCGATGATAGCGTGCTGCGATGTGGAGGTGTTGTCCGGGTTATTCACGTAGATACCGTTAGTATCTGGAGCAGTATTTGCCGAGATAGCCGTAACTTGCAGTGGAGCGGTGATACTCGTAGTGGTGCCGATTCCTACGTAACCATCAGCATTAATCATCATGCGCTGCGTCATTGTATTCGCTACGCTTGCTGTGCCTGATGCCTTCGCCGTTTGGAAAATCAGCGAACCAGAGTTGTTAGCTCCCATACCGTTACCTGGACGGATAGTTAGGTTCGGACCGGTTACGTTAGATGCACCTGTACCATCGGGGCCCCTGATCGTGAACGGAGCAGGGGTAGTAGAGTTGTTACCGGTGCCGAAGATAGCCTCGGTGCCGACGTTTACATGCAGGGCAGCCACAGGCGCGCCGGTACCGATACCGAGATTACCGGAGGAATCTAGGAGCATTTGCTGCGTGCCGCCCTTGTACCACTTTGTACCGCCGTTGGTATTAAACCAGAGGAAGTTTGTTTCGTAACCGATACCATAGTCGGTTGCGGCATTGGTGCCGGCAGTTCCGGAGAGTTGAATTCTTTCGCCGGCAGAACCAGCACCAGGTGCACCCTGACCGGCAGTGCCTATGTAGATCGTGGCGCTGGAGGCACCATTGACTTTGACATTGCCGTAGACATCTAGCGCTTGGGCTGGCGTAGCGCTACCGATACCGACGTTATAACTAGTCGTAGCTTTACTCGAACCATCCGTGCTCCAGCCGTTGTTGGGCGTTGTCCATGAGAGTCCGCCACTGCCGTTGTTGGTGAGCACTTGACTTGCGGCTCCCTGTGCCCCTGGCCAGCTGTAGGCAATATTGTTGATTTTTACCAAGTTACCTGACGTATCGACTTGGAACTGCGAGCTACCACCGATGCTGAGTGCACCGGTAGGAGCCGTCGTGCCGATACCGACGTTACCAGCACTAAGGACAGTTAGTTTTCTGTTCACATCCAAAAGTCCGACGGGCGCGGTGGTGCTGATACCGACGTTACCGGCACCATCGATGAGCATTTTGGTGGTCGGAGTTCTATCTGTGGTCGCGGAGCCGCCAGCAGTTGCCGTCTGGAATTCTATCGTCGATGTTCCTGTGCCAGTTGCCGTACCGCTGGCAATGTATAGAGTACCGCCGTTCTTATCTGTCACCGCCGATGTTGCGGCACCGGCTTGAACAGTCAAACTGCTACCAGCTGAGTTAGCGGTGGTGTTCCGGTCGACTTGAATGGTTCTGGCTGCCGTGCCACCCATGCTAAGCGTTGCAGTTGGGGTCGTGGTACCGATACCTACACTACCACCCGTCAGAACGGTCAACTTGCCGCTTACGTCCAAGAGTCCGGCTGGGGTGGCGCTGCCGATGCCAACGCTACCCGTATTGGTGACGATCATAGCTGGGGTTGTGCTGCTCGAGTCTGTGCCCTGTGTCAACAGAGCTAGGCTGCTGCCGTTAGTACCAATCCTTGCCCAGTTGGTGGTAGCGGCCGAGGTCAATTGGATTAAAGAGTCTGTGGCGTTTGCTGCCAAAGAAGCCGCAAAGCTCTTCGTGCCACTGGTAACTTGCAATGTGGCTGTCGGCGCCGTCGTTCCGATACCGACGTTACCGCCGGAGAACACAGCCGCGTAGTTAGTCAGGCCACCAGTTGCATTGACGTTCAGAGCAGTATTGACAGCACCTGAAGCGTTCCAGTTGCCAGTGCTTTGGATATCTACACCCACCTTATTGACGGACATCGAGCTCGAAGTGTTGGTTAAGTTGAACTGAACACCCGTGTAGTTTGCGGTCTTAGCCGTGCCGTCATTAACTTGGAATATCGACGTCGGTGCGGTGGTACCGATACCGACATTACCACCAGCTGGGTTCAGCGTGAGAGTCGTTGCCGTACCGTTGTTGACTGCTGCAAGCATACCGTAGTTGCTAGTCGTATCGAAGCCTAGAACCGTGCGTTTAGTCCCGTCGGAGTAGCCAGACACACGTAATTGTGCCGCTTGATAACCCGTAGTTGTGTTGGCACCGATACTTAAGGCATCATTGGCGATATCAAGTTTAGTACCTGGCGTCGCACTGTTGATACCCACGTTACCGTTACCTAGGATGGTCAAGCGCTCGGCTGGAGCAGCGTCAACGGTACCTGTATTACTGCCCGATGCCGTTTTGATGCGGATAGCGGACGAGGTATTACCCGTCGATATACCCGAGGACAGGATTAAATCACCACCAGCGGCATCCGTCGAACCTGCACCTGCTCCACCGGCACTAATCGTCAATGCGCCGCCGGCACCGCTCGTGGTGCGGCGGTCCACTTGAATACTGCGTGAGGTCGCCCCGCCGAAGCTCAGGTCGGTCGCAGGCGTTGCGGTGCCGATACCGATAGCCAGCAAGTTATTTATGTTTTTGTTCGACCAGTCAGAGTTACTTGTACCGATAAAGCTCGTTGCGCGGACCACACCATTGACGTCAAGTGGGTAAGCTGGATTCGTAGAACCGATCCCGACGTTCCCGGCCACGATCATCCCGTCAGTCGTTGCGGCGTAGGCCTTGTAGCTGTCGCCGACAGTGAGGCTACCACCCACGGTGAGTGTCGAAGTAGGTGTTGCCGTGCCGATACCGACACCGACTTTACCGTTGCTATTGATAGTGAGAGGTACAGCAGTGGTTGCTGTTGCACCGGCACCTGATGAGTTGCTGGCACTAGTAGTACGCAGGTGGATATTACCGTTCCAGAATTCCAGCATCGAACCGTAAGAGTTGGCAGCGTAGACGTAGTTGGTGCCATCGTAGTAGAGGTTGTCCGTTAGTGAGTTACGACCGTTAGCCTGGCTTTGCAGGTACATCGTACCCGTTTTCAGTACTGGTAGGTTTGCACTTTGTGGTAACTCCACGCGCGTCGTCGGTTGGGTGGTACCGATACCGATGTTGCCGCTGTTAGTGATGGTGAGTCTTTCGACCAAGTTGTTAACAGCACCGTTGGTGGAGGTGGCGGCCGTTTTGAAGTAGATGTCACCTGAACCGCCCGTACCGTTACCGTTGCCGGCTTCGATCGTGAGGTTAGCGCCGCGACCGTTAGTGCCGCTATAGCTTGCTGACTTCAACGCTCCGCCCGTGACAGTACCGGTGCCGTTACCGGATCCTACTAGCACGTTCGCAGCTGTGACGGCATTGGTCACTGCGAGTGCAGAGAAGCTTGGGCTTGCACTGGTACGGATGTCTTGCGCTGTATCTAGAGTGATGGAGCCAGTAGCGTTCGTAATGGTGACGCCAGCGTTTGTACCTGAACTTAGGAATGCTTGTGCATAGCCACCGCCGCTAGTACCAATGAGCAAATGACCAGCCGAAGGTGCCGTGGTGAGTCCAGTACCACCGTTTGCTACTGCGATAGCACCTGAGGTGATCAAGCTTGCATTGTGTGGTGGCAGGTCGCTTGACGTGAGCGTTGATGCCCAGCTCACACGACCCGTGTTGGTGACTGCTAGTTTGGTGTAAGTAGCTGCTGTAAGGCCACTCATGACAGTGAGAGTTGGGCTCGGGAAGTTGCCCGTTAAGTCGCCACCTGCAGCACCAGTCGGTGCCGCACCGCTGACCCAGCTCAGGGTACCTGAGCCGTTTGTGGTGAGTAGTTGGTTAGCCGAACCGTCAGCACCAGGGAGAGTGAACACTACAGCACCCGTGGCTGTCGCCGGAGCTTTAAGCGAGACACTATTAGCGCCGCTATCACGAAGTACTATTTTATTGTTGCCCGTGATAGTGATGTCGGCATTGGTGGTGACAGCACCAGAACTAATCGTGCCGGTAGTGCTGATAGCGGCTGTTCCAGTGATTAGCCCGTTGTTTATGGTGCCGCTGTTGATAATCGGAGATGTGAGTGTTTTGTTAGTAAAGGTCTCAGCACCTGCGACAGTGGCGATGGTGCCGCTCGATGGGAATGTGGCGGTACTAATGATGCCCGTACCACCATTTGCGCGGCTAAGGAGACCACTTACGGCCGCAGAGGCGGCGAGGTCAATCGCTCCAAATGTGGGAGCTCCGCCGCTGATAAACATGACCTGGTTATTGGTGCCTGAAAGCGTTGATAGTGGCTGTGCCCCAGCACCGATAACGACACCGTTGTTGGTGAAGCTGGTCACACCAGTACCACCACCAGAGACCGGGATCGTGCCGCTGATAGCCGATGGAGGCAATGCTGGGATATCGGCGACAACTAGCGATGTACCGTATTGAGCACGACCTTTGGCGTCGACATAGAGTTTGGTATAGGTCCCGGCCGTAACGCTGGTTGCAGCAAGCACTGGGGCTGGGTAATTGCCGCTCAGATCACCACCGGAGGCAGAACCCGATGGCGTACCGCCCACAGCCCAGGACAGAGTGCCGCTACCGTTAGAGGTTAACACGTAGCCACTTGAGCCATAGTCAGCAGGTAGTACGAAGGTTAAGTTCGATGGACTTGGCGTTGCTGGCGCTTGCAACGATACCGTCGCATTATTTGCAGCATTGTTGAGTACTAGTTTGCTGGCAGTAGTGCCGTTGCCTTGCAGCGTGATGTTGCCCGTCGTAGTCAGCGTTGAACTTGTGGTGATCGAGCCGCTGGTGTTGATCGTTGCAGCGCCGCCGATGAGCGATGTTCCGGCCAAGGTGCCAGAGTTAATCGTAGGTGCGGTGAGAGTTTTATTTTCTAGAGTTTCGGTCGCGGCTCTGGTGACGATCGTGCCAGACGCCGGATAGGTGGCCGTCGAACTTACGCCAGTACCACCTTGCGTTCCTGGCAAGATACCGGTTACTGCTGCAGTGGATGCAAGGTTAACCGCCCCGAAGGATGGAGCGCCGCCACCGGTGGGTATGACGAGTACTTGATTAATCGCACCAGCACTGGTTGAGCTTAGTCCCGAAGCACCACCTAGGACGACTCCATTAGTTGTGAAGCTGGTCGCACCCGTACCGCCTCTGGTGAGTCCAAGAGTGCCGGATGTAATCATCGTCGTCGCCAGCGGTGGCAGATCAGTGGTTTCGAGCGTGGATCCGAAGTAAGCACGTCCTTTAGCATCAACAGCAACCTTGGTGTAAGTGCCTGGTGTGCCCATAATGCTGGTAAGCACTGGGTTAGGATAAGTTCCGGTGAGGTCGGCACTAGCGGCTGGACCGCTTGGTGCTGCTCCAGTGACCCAGCTCAGCACACCTGAGCCATCGGTGGCGAGCAATTGTCCACTCGTGCCGTCGTCAACAGGCAGCGTCAGCGTCATGTTGGCAGCCATTGAGTTTGAAGCCTTGATACTTGCTGCCCAACTGTCGTTACTGGTTTTGAGTATCAGGCTATTGTTGGTGGCTCCCGTGGCGCCGATGGTCACGTTACCTGCCGTGGTGAGAGTCGAGCCAGTAGTGATCGCCCCCGAAGTATTGATGATGGTGGTTCCACTGATGAGCGATGCGCCGTTGACCGTGCCACTGGAGAGGATCGTACGTTCCAGCGTTTTGTTCGTAAGTGTTTCTGTCGCATCACGCACGACGATGGTGCCGCTCGATGGGAAGGTAGCGCCACTCGAGATGCCAGTACCACCGTTGGTGCGGTCGAGGATGCCGCTGACGGCCTCGGGGGCGGCGAGATTGATCTGGCCGAATTCTGGGCCCGTCTGGCCAACTTTAAATACTTGGTTTAGCGTACCTGGTTGGGTTGAGCTTAGTCCCACGCCGCCGCCCGAGCCTAGGACGACACCGTTATTAATAAAGCTATTTGCACCCGTACCGCCGCGAGCGACACTCAAGATCCCAGACGAAAGGATGGAGGTATCTAAAGACGGTACATCGCTCGCTAAGAGTGAGGTAGCCGTTTGGACGCGACCTTTAGTGTCAACATATACTTTGGTATAGGTCCCAGCAATCACACTGGTATTAGTCAGGACTGGGTTAGGATAGGTGCCGGTCAAGTCACCGCTAGCAGCACTTGTAGGCGTGACATTCGAAGTCCAGCTGAGCGAGCCTGATCCATTTGTAGTCAAAATTTGGTTAAGAGAACCATCAACTGCCGGCAGAACGTAACTGATATTGCCAGCTAGTGTATCTGGAGCACGTAGGCTGACGTAGTTAGTAGTGCCTTTATCGTTGAGGATCAGGCTATTCGAAGTAGTGTTGTTGCCGCGGATCGTGACGGCACCAGTCGCGGTGATTGATGACGATGTGGTGATTGATCCACTCGTGTTGATAACGGTACCTTCACCAATGAGTGAAGAGCCTTGAACGGTGCCACTGCTCAAAATGGTGGTGTTTAGCGTTTTGTTGCTCAGGGTTTCAATCGCATCCTGGACCACGATCGTGCCGCTGCCGGGGAATACAGCGGTAGAGCTGATACCCGTACCACCCATCGATTTAGCGAGAGTGCCTGCAACGGCGGCCGTGCTACTCAGATTGACGGTGCCGAAGGTTGGGACATTACTTGAGATCACCAGCACTTGGCCGTCAGAACCGGCCGCCGATTTGATGGTGCCTGAGCCGTTACCTAGTAGCACGGCGTTGGCGGTGATACTTGAGACGCCGAGGCCACCATTTGTCATACCAAAGACGCCAGATATTGAACTCGTGGGTAGCGTTGGGATATCGCTAACAGATAGCGATGTACCGTACTGTGCACGACCTTTCGCGTCTACATACAGTTTAGTGTAAGTGCCAGCAGTGACGTCGGTGGCCGTCAAACTTGGGTTGGGATAGTTGCCGGTAAGATCGCCAGTAGCAGCGCCCGAGGGAGTAGCACCCGCCGTCCAGCTCAAGGTACCTGAGCCGTTGGTTGTGAGGAACTGACCATTCGAGCCATAGCTCGTAGGCAGTGTGAATATGAGGGACTGTACTGGGCTATCTGGAGCCTTCAAGGCGACATATGAGGCGTCGCTCGGGCTATTCAACACGAGTTTGTTTTGGGTCGCACCAGTGGCGCGGATGGTGATGTCGCCGGTGGAGTGGATGGTTGAGGTGGAATCGATCGATCCCGTTGTACTGATTGTGGTGCTACCAGTGATGACCGAAGCCCCGTCGATGGTACCGGCTGAGATGTAGGGGCTGGTCAGAGTTTTATTGGTGAAAGTTTGTGCCGCAGCCAGGGTTGCCACTGTACCGCTAGCTGGGAACGTAGCAGTCGAGTAGATGCCAGTACCACCATGACTAGCTGGTAGATAGCCCGTTACGGCAAGACTCGAAGCCAGGTTGACAGCGCCAAACGTGGGACCATTACTCGCATCGACTGTCAGCACCTGATACTGCAGTCCGGATGCCGTTGCTGATACGGGACCGGCACCTGCACCGACCAAAATGCCGTTAGCCGTGAAGCTGTTGGCACCGGTACCACCGTTGAGGACACTTACCGCGCCATTGACGATCTGAGAGCCCGAAATCGGTGGTAGGTCGCTCGGCGATAAGGTTGTACCTGCAATGACGCGGCCTTTGCTATCGGTAGTGACTTTGGCGTAGGTGCCGGCTGTGCCGACAGCAGCGAGACTTGGGTTAGGGTAATTACCCACGAGATCGCCGGTTGCACTACCAGTAGGTGCAGCACCAGATACCCAGCTGAGTTGGCCAGAGGCGTTAGTTTGCAGCAACTGCCCTGCGGAACCGTAGGAGCCAGGCAACGTGTAAGTGACTGATGCCACCATCGTATCGGGCGCCTTCAAATTAACGCCGTAAGTTGCATTCTTATCGTTCAATACCAGATTGTTTGCTGTGTTGTTATTACCGCGAATGCGGATGTCACCCGCGGCTGTGAAAATGCCACCGCTGATATTGCCAGTGGTATTGATCACAGTGCTTCCGGTAACCAGCGATGCGCCACCGACGGTACCGGTATTAATTTGCGGGCTGTTCAGTGTTTTGTTCGTTAATGTGGAGACGCTGGCTTCTGTTACGATGACGCCTGTGGTTGGGTAAACAGCATCCGAAGAGGTACCAGTACCACCTAACGTTGCAGGCAGAATACCGGTGACGGCAAACGAGCTAGCTAGGTTGATCGCACCGAACGACGGTGAGCCGCCTCCTGATGGCACGCGCAAGACTTCGAAGGCCTGACCGGCGGCAGTGACTTTAAGTGGTGTGTTGCTGCCGTTACCTAAGATGACACCGTTGTCAGTGAAGCTTGATGCACCGGTACCACCGCGTGCTACCGAGAATATGCCAGACGTGATTTTGGTCGTTTGAAGATTTGGTACATCTGCTTCAACAAGGTTGGAAGCAGATGTTACGCGTCCCTTAGCATCAACGTACACTTTGGTGTAGGTTCCCTCAGACCCTAGCATTACGGTCTTTAAGGTCGGTGCCGGGTATGTTCCAGTGAGATCGCCATCAGCATTACCCGTTGGTGGTACACCCGAAATCCAGCTGAGTGAGCCCGATCCATTGGTGGTCAGCACGCTGGAAGCGGCGCCTTGCGTTGCAGGCAGGATCCAAGTCAGATCCGAGGCCAAAGAGTCAGGGGCTTTGATGCCGTAATAGTTGGATGTGTCACCATCATGGAGTACGAGTTTATTCGACAGCGTACCAGCACCTTCGATACTGATGTCAGACTTAGCTTTGATTGTGGATGTTGTGTAAACGCTGCCAGTCGTATTTATTACGGTGCTACCACTGATCACCGAGGCACCATTGATCGTAGCTGCAGAGATGATTGGGCTATCGAGAGTCTTGCTACTCAGGGTGCCGGCCCCATTTTCAGTAACGACCACACCGGAAGCTGGAAAGGTTGCGTTCGAAGTGCGACCGATACCACCATTAGCTGTCGAGAGGATACCGGTTACAGCGTTTGCTTGGGCCAAGTTAACGGCGCCAAACTCTGGCATGCCACCACCTGATGGTGATACTGTCAGCACTTGGTAGGCTGAGCCTTGCGCAGTGGTTTTAACGGCATCAGCACTGTTACCCACCATGACGCCGTTTAGAGTCAAGGTCGATGTGCCGGTACCACCATTGGTAACGCTGAAGGAACCAGAGCCAATTTTTGATGTTGGTAACGTCGGGATGTCGCTGACTGCTAAAGCCATGCTACCAGTGACACGACCGCGTTCATTAACGACCACTTTGGTGTAGGTGCCTGCTGTCACTACAGTGGTCAACACTGGGTTTGGATAAGATCCCGTCAGGTCACCACCACCGGCACCAGCTGGTCCGCTTGGAGCTAGTGAGCTGACCCAGCCTAGGTTACCCGAACCATCAGTTTTTAAGACCTGACCAGGTTGACCGTCACCGTTTGGTAAGATCCACGATGCGGAGTTAGTGACAGTATCTGGAGCACGCAGCTGCAGGGACCCTGTGTTGTCCTTGTCGTTAAATACGATGGCTTTGGAGTTAGTTGTGTTACCACGCAAGGTGATCGTGCCATTCACACTAGTGTTACCTGCGGTGATCGTACCTGTGGTATCGATCGTCGTTGAGCCGGTGATCAGCGATGCAAGATCGATTGTTGCTGCATTGATGATCGGGCTGGTAAGCGTTTTTTGCGTCAGTGTCTCTGCAGCGTCGCGCGTGACGATGACGCCAGTGCTTGGATAAGTTGCTGTTGATGAGACGCCGGTACCACCGTACGTGCTGCCCAAGATGCCAGACACTGCACTAGCTGAGCCTAAGTTGACTTTACCGAAAGTCGGGCCACTTGGGGTTGCGACAAGCACTTCGTCGTCATTACCGGCAGCGGTAGCCGAGATAGCCGAGGCGCCACTCCCTACGAGGACGCCTTTGAGCGTGAAGCTCGTAGCACCGGTACCTCCGTTGCTCACGCCCAATGTGCCACTGGTTAAGATACTTGTGGACAGCGGAGGTATGTCGCTGGCAACCAGAGTGGTTGCTGAGCGTACACGACCTTTGGAATCAACGTAAACCTTAGTGAAGGTACCCGTGGCCGTGCCGGTGTCGGTCAGATAAGGGCTTGGGTAGTTGCCTGTAAGGTCTGCTCCACCAGCGGCACCGGATGGTTGCACGCCTGTCGTCCAACTCAGGGCACCAGACCCATCGGTTTGGAGTACTTGGTAGGGGCTGCCAACGCTAGTTGGTAAACTGAACGTAATCGAGGAAGCTAGACCATCGGCAGCCTTGAGTGATACTGATGCCGTGTTCAGTGGGTTTTGCAGAATTAAGCGATTCGCTTGTCCACCGCTACCTTGGATCGTGACATTGCTTGCGGCGGTGATGGTTGAGGAGGTCGCGATAGCGCCTTGGGTATTGATCACGGTCTGACCCGTGATAAGCGAGGCGCTGTTAATAGTAGCTGACGAAATCAGCGGGCTCGTCAGAGTTTTGTTAGTCAGAGTGGCCGTGTTGGAATCAGTGAGCACCAAACCAGTCGAAGGGAATGTAGCGTTGGAGTTAACTCCCGTACCACCGTTGGTGGTTTTTAGGAGCCCACTTACAGCGCTGTCATGGTTGATGTTAATCGGACCAAATACAGGGCTTGTGCCATCACTAGGTACGCTCAGAACTTGGTAGGCACTACCGGCCGTAGTTGTATAAAGAGCACCGCTACCGCCGCCAAGAACGACGCCTTTGTTAGTAAAGAAACCAGCTCCGGTACCGCCAAAGCTCACGCTCAAGGTGCCAGTGTTGATGATGTTCGCTGAGATGTTAGGAATATCGCTTGTGCTAAGCGCCAAACCATTTATGACCCGGCCTTTGGTATCGACTACAACTTTGGCATAGCTACCGGCTGTCACACCGCTCGCGGCGAGACTTGGATTTGGATAGTTACCGCTTAGATCGCCGCCAGCTGCCCCCGACGGCAGTGCGCTTGACGTCCAACCTAACGATCCCGAACCGTTGGTAGTTAGTAGCTGATTAATACCACCATCGGTTACTGGCAGTACGAAAGTTTGCGACGTGGTCACTGTGTCTGGCGCTTTGAGAGCGATAAACTTCGCTGAGCTACTTGTGCCTTTATCATTTAAGATGAGTCTATTAGCCGTCGTGGTATTGCCCAGGACGGTGATGTCGCCATCTACAGTCTGAGCTCCACTGCGAATGGTTCCTGTG
Source organism: Deltaproteobacteria bacterium (assembly GCA_016874735.1). Taxonomy (NCBI): domain Bacteria; kingdom Pseudomonadati; phylum Myxococcota; class Myxococcia; species Deltaproteobacteria bacterium. Next base: position 39,818 of record VGTI01000020.1, on the reverse strand, counting down.
GTATTGATCTCCGTTGATCCAGCGATTAAGGCATTGCTGACCGTGCCACCGTTTATCTGAGGTGACGTGAGTGTTTTGTTGCTCAAGGCAGCGGCTCCGGCCTCAGTGACGATGACACCGGTGGACGGGTATGTTGCTGTTGAGCTGATGCCGGTACCACCGTTGGATGACGGCAGTAGACCGCTGACGGCATTGGCGCTCGCTAAATTGAGGGCTCCAAACGTGGGGAGGCCATTATTGGTTAACATGGTCAAGACCTGACCAGCATTGCCCGGAGCCACCGTACCCAGGGCACTGGTCCCGTTACCAACTAAGAGTGCGTTGTTGGTAAAGTTGTTAGAGCCAGTACCGCCGCGGCTAACAGAGATCTCACCCGAGCCGATGGCTGAGGCTGGGAGGCTTGGAATGTCCGTCGCCAACAGGTTAGTACCGTAGCGGACCCGACCTTTGGTATCGACAAACATTTTGGTATAGGTGCCCTCAGTGACCACAGTGCTCAATACCGGAGCAGGGTAACTGCCTGCTAGATCTCCACTGGCGGCGCCGGTTGGGGATGTGCCGCTGACCCAGCCTAGCACTCCAGATCCGTCAGTGCTTAACACTTGACCATTCGTGCCGTCAGCAGGGGGGAGAGTCCACACTTTATTAGCCGTCAGCCCATCTGGCGCCTTCAGAGATAGCGAGAACGTATTGGCAGCATTGTTTAGCACCACTTTGTTAGCGATACCACCGACCCCAGTACCGCGTACCGTGAGATCGCCGTTGATGTTGGCGCCGCCTACAGTTGCAACACCTGACGTGTTGATAAGTGTTGAACCGATGATTTGCGACGCACCGTCAATCGTGCCGCTCATCATCACGGTGTTGTTAAGGGTTTTATTGCTTAGAGTCTCAGCAGCGCTACGGACGACAATGGTGCCAGTCGTTGGGTAGACGGCATCCGACGCTATCCCAGTACCACCGACGCTGGATGGCAAAATCCCAGAAACTGCAGCAGCATCAGATAAGTTCAGCGCACCGAATGAAGGTAGACCGCCGCCCGATGGGACTCTCAGGATTTGATTGGCGGCACCGGCGGCGGTGGTGAGTAGGTTGCCAGTACCGTTACCGATGACCACACCGTTGCTGGTGAAATTCGATGCTCCGGTACCACCATTGATCACGTTAACAGTCCCACTGGAAATTTTTGACCCAGGGAGCGGCGGTACGTCAGCGATATCGAGGGTTAGGCCAGCAGTTACACGACCCTTAGTGTCAACCGTAACTTTCGGATAATTACCGGCATTAGCTCCACTTGGTTTCAGTATTGGATTCGGGAACGTGCCGGTAAGATCACCGCCGGCGTTGCCAATTGGTGTGGTGCCGCTCGCCCAACCCAGAGAGCCGGCGCCGTTAGTCGTGAGAATTTGATTCGCAATGCCATCAGCTACCGGTAGGACGAAAGTCTCAGAAGCCGCCAGGACGTCTGGAGCCTTCAGAGCTATGTAGTAGTTATCAGTCTTATCGTTAAACATAAATTTGTTTGCAGTTGTTGGATTCGCTTGCAGCGTGATATTGCCATCGATGACAGTCTCACCAATGCTCAAAGTGCCGGTGCTGCTGATTGATGTCGAACCAGCGATCAGCGACGCGCCGTTGATCGTCGCGGCAGTCATGAGCGGTGCCGTGAGCGTTTTGTTGGTTAGGGCCTCAACGGCATCGCGCGTCACGATGGTGCCGTTTTGTGGGAACGTTGCACTCGAAGACACGCCCGTACCACCGTAGGTAGTCGCTAGTACACCAGTAATTGCTGCGCCTTGACCGAGGTTGAGGGCGCTGAACGATGGTGTGCCACCGTTGCTTGGCACGGTCAGCACCTGGTAGGCGTTACCAGCCGCTGTTGATAGAAGATTGTTGCCGCCAGTGCCGAGTATGACGCCGTTATTTGAGAAGTTAGATGCACCGGTACCACCGTTGGTGACTCCTAGGACTCCCGAGCCAATGATGCTGGCCGATAAACTCGGGATGTCGCTGGCGAGCAAGCTCATTCCTGCAGTGACGCGGCCTTTGTTATCAACCCGGACTTTGGCGTAGGTGCCAGGGGTGGCACCAGAAAGTGGTAGCACGGGATTCGGATAACTGCCTGAGAGGTCGCCACCAGCAGGGCCACTTGGTGCTGCGCCCGAGACCCAGCTGAGAACGCTTGAACCGTTGGTCATCAGCAACTGGTTGGGTTGACCGTCACCGTCTGGGAGGGTCCAAACAGCGGACTTAGTCAGCGTTTCAGGAGCTTTAAAGGCGAGTGTTTGGGTCGTCCCAGTATCGTTAAAGATGATTCTGCTCGCACCGGAGACTGTAGGTTTCAAGGTGATGTTTCCAGTGACCGACTGAGCTCCTGAGGCAATCGAGCCGGTTGTGCTGATGACTGTGGTGCCAGTGATCAATGAGGCTCCGTTGATCGTGCCGTCGGTGACAAAGGAGCCGCTGAGCGTTTTGCTCGTTAGGGTCTCAGTAGCAGTTCTCGTTACGATGGTGCCTGAGGTCGGATAGATTGCGGTGGACGGTGTGCCGGTACCACCGAGTGAACTAGGCAAAATGCCTGTCACCGCATTTGCCTGCGACAGATTAACAGCGCCGAAGTAAGGAGCCTGCGTGCCATCTGTAGGGGCAACAAGGACCTGATAGGGTAGCCCAGCTCCAGTGCTTGAAAGTGCACTTGAGCCGTTGCCGATCACGACGCCTTTATTGTTGAAGGTTGTCGCACCAGTACCGCCCACCGACACGTCAAGAGAACCAGAGACGATCTTTGATGCGTCGATGGAGGGGATGTCCGAAGCGCTGAGGTTAGTGCCACCGATGACGATACCGCGCGCATCAACCATCAGTTTCGGATAGGTGCCAGCGGTGACCGTGCTGTTTCTTAATACTGGATTTGGATAGCTTCCAGTTAAATCACCGCCAGCAATACCAGTTGGTGCTGCACCAGAAACCCAGGACCACTGACCGCTGCCGTCTGTTTTCAGTAGTTGGTCTGGTTGGCCATCACCGTCTGGTAGTTTGAATTCGACCGAGGTGCTGAGAGTATTCGGTGCTTTAAGGGCTATCGAGTTGCTACCAGCATCGCGGAAGACCAGTCTGTTAGCAGTACTGGTCGTCGTCATGATGTTGATGTCACCGGTAATATTAGTGGCACCGGCATCAAGTGTTCCGGTAGTGCTGATCACGGTGGATCCGTTGATCACACCAGATGATAGCGTGCCCCCGTTGATCATTGGGGTCGTCAAGGTTTTAGCCGCTAATGTCTGTACTGCCTCGGCCGTGATCACAGTACCGTCCGACGGGAAGACTGCCGTCGATTCGACGCCCGTACCACCGTTGGCAGTAGGGAGTACGCCGCTCACGGCAGCGGCCTGATCGAGTGCTATCGCGCCGAACCGCGGTGTTGTGCTGCCGGATGGCACAATGAGGCTTTGGTACGGTTGACCTGCTGCAGTAGACAGTAGGTTATTGATCCCGTTGCCGATGATGACACCGTCAGTTGTAAAGTTACTCGCGCCGGTGCCGCCTGTTGCGACTCCAAATACTCCTGATCCGATTTTGTCAGCCGGTAGGCTTGGGATGTCATTGGCATTCAATGCCATGTAGCCAATCACACGGCCTTTGGTATCAACGCGAACTTTCACGTAGGTGCCAGCGCTTACGCCGCTTGGTCCCAGAGTAGGATTAGGATAGCTGCCTGTGAGATCGCCACCAGCGGCCCCTGTTGGGATCGCACCTGACGCCCAACTCAAAGTTCCAGAACCATTGGTGCTTAGTAGCTGTCCACTGATGCCATCGGTTCCAGGCAAGGTCCATGTTACCGATCCGGCAAGAGTCGCTGGTGCGCGGAACGACACGGAGTTCAAGCTGCCACCATCGAAGAAGATCAGGCGGCGTGCATTGCCGTTACCATCACCACGGAGCGAAACGTTGCCGTTCACGGTCGTGGTACCCATGGTCGCTGTCCCTTGGGTGTCGATGATGGTATTGCCCGTGATAATAGAGGTCCCATTGATAGTGCCTGTGTTGAACACCGAAGAGTTGATCGTCTTGGTCGTCAGAGTTTGCTGACCGATGTCTGTAATGACGGTACCTGATTGTGGGAACACGGCCGTGGAAACTACACCGGTACCACCGCGACTTGTTGGTAGCGTGCCGACCACAGCTGCAGCTTGGGAAAGATTGACCGCACCGAACGACGGAATTCCACCACCAGCTGGAACCACTAGACTCTGGAAGGCGCTTCCCGCAGCCGTCGAGAAGAGGTTCGATCCGCCGTTGCCGATGACGACCCCGTTGCTTGTAAAGTTAGACGCACCCGTACCGCCGTTAACCACCCCGAACACTCCCGAGGTAATCGCAGCTGTAGGTAGCGGCGGAATATCGGAGACGCTAAGAGTAGTGCCCCATAGGGCGCGACCTTTCGCGTCAACTCTCAACTTGGTATAGGTTCCAGCGACCACGCCTGAGACTGCCAACGAAGGGTTCGGGAACGTGCCGGTAAGGTCACCGGAAGCGTTACCGACCGGATTAGCTCCATTGACCCAACCTAACTGCCCACTGCCTGTGTTGGCTAGCAGCTGACCGCTAGTGCCTACCGTGTTAGGCAGAATCCAATTGATCGACGTACTGAGTGTGTCTGGTGCGCGCAGCGAGGCATAGTTTGTTACCCCCTTGTCATAGAACATGAGTTTCCGCGCGTTGCTCGTATCCCCGAGGATGCTGATATTACCTGATATCGTGGTGTCCTGGGCAGCAAGGGTGCCATCGACGGCAATCGTCGTTGCACCGGTAATTAAACCGCCGTCCATCGTGCCACTGTTGATGAGTGGAGATGTCAGGGTTTTATTGGTTAGGGTTTCGATCTCGTCACGGGTGACGATGACACCAGCACTCGGGAACGTGGCGTTAGACGTAATGCCGGTACCGCCATTGGATTTCCCAAGGATATTATTGACCGCTGTTGGTTTTGATAGGTCAAGAGCGCCAAACTCTGGTGGACCACCGTCGCTAGGTATCACGAGAGTCTGATATGCCAGTCCAGCACCTGTCACGTTGAGTGCGCCATCGCCGTTACCGAGAACGACACCCTTGGTTGTGAAGGTCGTCCTGCCCGTACCACCGACGTTCACGGCGACGGCGCCGGTGCCAATGATATTTGCCGGTAAACTTGGGATATCGCTGGGACTCAAACTGGTAGCTGCAGTGACCCGACCTTTTTCATCCACGGTCACTTTTTGGTATACGCCCGGATTTGCCAGTACGGTCTGCAGAATTGGGTTAGGATAGGATCCCGTTAAGTCGCCACCAGCCGCACCGGTGGGCGTGGTGCCAGTGATCCAGGTTAGGATGCCACTTCCTGAGTTTGCAAGGATTTGCCCGGCGCTGCCTGCGCTGTTGGGTAGGGTTAAATCAAAGGACGAAGTAAGAGTTTGTGGAGCTTTCACACCTACGTAATTCGTCGTGCCTTTGTCGTTGAGCCGTAACCGGTTGGCATCACCAAGAGCACCTTGGCCTTGAATCGTGAGGTTGCCGGCGATAGTTGTCGCCCCGCCACTGATCGTCCCAGTGGTGCTGATGATCGTTGCGCCACCGATTACTGAGGATCCGTTGATCGTACCGGCAGTGACGATTGGGCTAAGTAACGTTTTATTAGTTAAAGTTTCAATCTCATCCCTGGTAACGACGGTGCCCGCTTGGGGGTATACCGCGTTACCACTGACACCCGTACCACCGTAGGCAGCCGACAGAGTGCCTGCGACTGCGGCGTTTTGTGATAAATTGAGGGGTCCAAAGGTTGGGTTGCCTCCGTTGCTAGGTACACTCAGGACCTGGAATGCTGTACCAGCTACCGTTGAGTATAGGCTGCCAGTTCCGTTTCCTAGGATGACACCTCTGGAGTTAAAGCTACCAGATCCGGTGCCGCCGTTTTCGACGTTAAATATGCCAGACCCAATGATACTAGTTGGTAAGCTGGGGATGTCTGTTACTGCTAAACTGGATCCGTAGTAAACACGGCCTTTTTGGTCAACTGCGACTTTTTGATACGTGCCTGCGACGACTGTAGTGTTCGTCAGCACAGGAGCCGGGTAACTGCCACTCAAATCACCACCGGCGGCACCAGTGGGTGCAGCACCGGATACCCAGCTTAGTACACCACTGCCACTCGTGCGTAGCAGCTGTCCATTGGAACCGTCACCGTCTGGCAATACCCATGTGACCGGAGTATTGTAGATCACGTCCGGTGCCTTGAATCCTAGCGTTTTGGTCGACCCAGAGTCAGTGAATACCAGCCGATTGGCCGTGGCACTAGTCGTGCGGATGGTGATGTCGCCCGTGATGGTGCTAGGTCCAGCAGCTAGTGTTCCCGTCGTGTCAATCACGGTTGCATCTGCGATTCGTGACGAGCCACCAATCGTGCCTGCATTGATCGTTGGGCTGGCCAGTGTTTTGTTAACCAGGGTTTGGCTAGCTTCAGCAGTTACGACCGTCCCCGATGTCGGGAAGGTGGCCGTAGAATCGACGCCGATACCACCGCGACCTGTAGGCAAGATGCCCGTGACGGCTGCTGGGCTCGAAAGATTTAGGGCACCGAATGTCGGGGAACCGTTGTTAGACGGCACCATCAGCACTTGGTACTGGTTGCCAGCGGCGGTCGAATAGAGATTGCCCGTGCTGTTACCGAGAATGACGCCTCGCTCGGTGAACATACTGGAGCCGGTACCGCCCACTGTGACAGGCAGCGTTCCGTTACCGATTACCGATGCAGGTAAGCTTGGGATGTCGGTCGCAACCAAAGAGGTGGCACTGGTTACCCGGCCCTTGGCATTTACCGTCACTTTCGTGTACTGGCCAGCTATGACGCCGGTGTTAGTGAGCTGCGGACTCGGGTACGAGCCGGTAAGGTCGCCACCGCTTGGCACTGCGCCGAGCGGTGATGCGCCAGATACCCAGCTCATCACACCAGAGCCGTCCGTAGTCAGAACCTCACCGGCTAGTCCGTCGTTATTTGGTAGTGTCAGTATGAACGAACTGGCGAAAGTATCTGGGGCTTTCAAGCCAACAGTATTGGTTGAAGTGCTGTCACCAAAGTATATTTTGTTTGCCGAAGTATTATTACCGCGGACTGTGATGTCACCATTGATGGTAGCCGATGCCACAGTCATACCACCGAGCGTATTGATGACTGTGGATCCACCGATGGTCGAACTGCCGTTTATCAGGCTGGTCGTTAATGTCGAGTTGCTAATGGTCTTATTAGCCATGCTTTCCGTGGCTTCGCGCGTCACCACCGTGCCGGTATCCGGGAATACAGCAGTTGAGTTTTTACCTGTACCACCAACTGTGGTCCCAAGAACTCCTGTAACCGCAGCCGCTTTAGAGAGGTCGATGGCCCCAAAGCTTGGCACCGTCGCACCAGCAGCTAGACGCAAGACTTGATTTTCCTGGCCAGCACCTGTCGAAAGTAGATTGTTACCACCGTTACCAATAATGACGCCGTTGTTGGTAAAGGTGGTGGCACCTGTACCGCCAACCGTGACAGCTAAGCTACCGGAGGTGATGACCGAGGCAGGCAGATTTGGTACGTCACTGGCGACAAGTGCCATACCGGTGCGGACGCGACCTTTAGTATCGACGAACACTTTAGTGTAGGTGCCTGCAAGCGCACCGCTTGGGCCCAGTTCAGGATTCGGATACGAACCGGCAAGATCACCCCCTGCAACGCCGGTGGGTGAAGCACCGCTCACCCAGCTAAGAGCACCGGTGCCATTCGTGCTTAGGAGTTGGCCACCAAGGCCATCACCATCTGGTAAAGTCCATGTTTGCGTTTTTGTGAGGGTATCCGGAGCTTTGAAGGCTAAGAAATTGGTAGTGCCCCTGTCTTCAAAGACAAGTTTGTTGGCTTTACTGTTGTCACCACGAACGGTCACATCACCGGAGAACACGGCATTGGCGCCAGAGACGTTGCCCGCCGTGGCGATGGTCGTGTTGCCACCAATCAGTCCGTAACCATCTATGGTGCCACCCGTGATGATCGGAGCCATCAATCGTTTGTTGCTGATCGTACCGGAACCCGTCTCGGTCACTACTGTACCTGTGCTTGGGTAGACGGCGTTACCTGACACGCCTGTACCACCACGGATCGTCAGAAGTGCGCCAGTCGTGGCAGGTAATTCGGAGAGGTCAATGGCGCTAAAGTACGGTGCGCCTCCATTTGCGGGGACAGTCAGACTTTGGTAAGCGGAGCCGGCCGCGGTTGCATCCAAGGTACCACCGCCGTTGCCAAGCAGTACGCCTTTAGCCGGGAAACTGCCGCGACCGGTACCGCCTCTGGCGACCAGAAGCTCGCCGTCTGCGATCTTAGATGCTGGGAGACCAGGCACGTCGCTCACTTCCAGTGCCAGTCCAGCGATGACGCGGCCTTTGAGGTCGACGCTTACTTTGGCGTAGCTGCCAGCAATCACACCGCTGGCTGCCAGTACGGGTGCAGGATAGCTCCCTGATAAATCACCTGCAGCCACTCCGTTCGGAGGCACTGCGGTCAACCATTGGAGTTGCCTTGCCCCGTCCGTTCCGAGCACGGCACCCTGAGCACCGTCACCGCTAGGCAAAGTAAACACTGTCGACGTAGCTAAAGTATCGGGTGCTTTAAACCCTATGGCATTGGTACTACCACTATCGTTGAACAGGATTTTCCTTGCGTTGGTGGAGTCACCTTGGATTTTTAGGTCGCCGGCAACTGTCGTATTGCCAGCCCGGATAGTTCCCGTGGTATCGATTGATGACGTCCCTGTGATAAGCGTCGCACCGTTAATCGTACCCGTGGTGATAACGGGACTATTAAGTGTCTTGTTACTCAAAGTCTGGGCGATGACATCCGTAGTAACGACGCCCTCAGTCGGGAACGTCGCGTTGCCGTTTACGCCTGTACCGCCGCGACTCTGCGGCAACACACCGGTTGTTGCAGCTAATTGCGTTAGGTTGATCGCGCCGAAGGACGGCGTCATGCCGTCACCGCCCACTGTCAAGCTTTGGAAGGCTAGGCCAGCAGCGGTTGAGAAGAGATTGCCTCCGGTATTGCCGATAATGACACCGTTGTTGGCGAAGCTAGAAGCACCCGTACCACCGCGGACTACCGGAAGGACACCGGCTCCGATTTGGGTACTGGCATCGATGCTTGGAATGTCCGATGGCGTTAGTGACGTGCCGAATATGACGCGACCCTTAGCATCGACTGCCACCTTCTGATAAGTGCCGGCAAATACAGTCGTGTTGCGTAGCTCTGGGTTCGGGTAGCTGCCGACCAGATCTCCACCCGCTATGCCAGTAGGAGCAGCGCCTGACACCCAGGTCAGGATGCCGTTGCCATTCGTCTGAAGGAGCTGATTGGGAGAGCCGTCACCGTTTGGTAAAGTCAGGGTTACCGGAGTGGTAACGCTAACTGGAGCGCGGAAAGCCACGTAACCGGATCCACCGTCGTTAAACACAAGTGCGTTTGGTAAGTTGTTGATGGCTTTAATAGTGACACTACCATTGACCGAGGTGTTGCCACTCTCGATTGTCCCTGTGGTGTTAATCGATGTGCCACCGGTGATAAGCGTGTCGCCATTGATGGTACCATTGTTGAATACGGAGCTTATCAGCGTCTTATCACGAATCGTCATCACGTTGACGTCGGTAACGACGATACCACTTGTCGGGAACGTTGCGTTTCCGTTGACACCAGTACCACCGCGGCTTTGTGGCAATAGTCCGGTTGTAGCTGCAAACTGACCCAAGTCCAAAGCACCAAAGGCAGGCGTTGTGCCGCTACCGGGAACGGTCAGTATTTGATAGGGCTGACCTTCGGCTGTAGCAACTAGGCTACCTGCACCCGCACCAAGAATGACACCGTTATTCGTGAAGCTCGTGGCACCGGTACCACCAACGGAAACGCCGATCGTCCCACTGCTAATTTTGGTTGCAGGCAAGTTAGGTATGTCACTCGCCGTTACCAGGGCACCGGTGGTGACGCGCCCTTTCGTATCAATGGTGACCTTTGTATAGACACCTGCGGTGGCGATAGATTTTAGAATCGGATAAGGGTACGTGCCCGTGAGATCTCCACCCGATACACCGGCGATACCCGCAGCACCGGATGGTGGTAGACTTCCTACCCAACTCAATACACCTGTACCGTTTGTCGCAAGCACAGTGTTAGCGGCACCATCCTGATCAGGAAGTGTCCATTCGATAGACGAGCTCAACGAATTCGGGGCGCGCAGGGCGATGGATTGCGTGCCCTTATCGTACATGACTAAACGGTTAGATGTTGTACCGTTCCCTTGGATGCTGACGTCACTCCTGGAGGTGATCGCACCTGATGTCAGAGTGCCAGTTATGTTGACCGAGCCGGCCCCGGTAATGACCACGTTGTCTAGAGAGCCACCGTTGATGATTGGGGACGTCAATGTTTTGTTGGTTAGTGTTTCAACTGCGGTCTCGGTCACCAAGACACCTGAGGTCGGGAAGGTGGCAGTCGAATCGACGCCACTACCACCAAGTCTCGTAGGGAGTATTCCTGTGATCGCATTTGGTTGACTTAGGTTGACGGCACCAAATAATGGTCGGCCGTTGTTTTCACCGTTCGGTGGAACGAGCAAGCTTTGGTATTCAAGACCGGCCGCAGTAGAGAGTAGAGCAGCACCAGCGTTGCCGATGACGACGCCGTTCTGGGTGAAGCTAGTCGCGCCGGTACCGCCGACGCCGACACCGACGGTGCCGGTTGTGATGATCCCACCGGAAATATTTGGGATGTCAGATGCAGCTAAAGAGCTACCGGCGATGATCCGGCCTTTGATGTCAACCGCGACACGCGGATACGTGCCAGGGATGACGCCAGTTTCTGTGAGCGTCGGGTTTGGATAGCTCCCTGAAAGGTCACCTGTCGCAAGCCCAGTTGGGGATGCGCCCGACACCCAGCTCATCACACCAAAGCCATCGGTTTGTAGCAATTGACCGGCGTTGCCATCTGAATCAGGCAGCGTCAATGTCACTATGCCCGATAGCACATTGGGGGCCTTGATCGCGAGATAATTACTGCTACCGCTATCGTTGAACATGATCGGTTTAGCATTCGTGCCATCTCCCCGCACAGTGATTGATCCATTGATCAGAGTGTCACCAGCCGTGATTGTGCCGGTCGTATTGATGACGGAGTCGCCCCCAATGGTTGAGGTGCCATTGATCAAGCCTGTTGTGAATACCGAACTTTCTAGAGTCTTGCCGGTTAAGGTCTCAGTCGCCTCGCGTGTGACAACCGTACCGCTGGTTGGGAACAATGCGGTCGAGCTGACGCCAATACCGCCACGCGCCGTAGGAAGTACGCCCGACGTAGCGGCTAACGATCCGATATTGAGCGCTCCAAACCTAGGCACTGTGCCGCCGTCCGGAATTACTAGCGTTTGGTTTGATAGACCTGCGGCCGTTGAGAAGAGGTTGCCGGAATTGTTTCCTAGGATGACACCGTTGGACGTAAATGTGGATACGCCAGTACCGCCATTGAGGACAGGAATTTGGCCTGTTTTAATGACCGCCGCATCAAGCCCAGGGATATCAGCGGCGACCAGAGTGGTGCCACGCGTTGCACGACCTTTGGCGTCAACGACGAATTTTGCGTAGGTGCCTGGGACTACCCCGGAGGTTGCTAGCTCTGGAGCTGGATAGGAGCCCGTTAAGTCACCGCTTGCGTTCCCGGTCGGTGCGGCACCAGAGACCCAGTTGAGGTTACCGGAACCATCAGTTTTGAGTAGCTGACCGTTGCCACCGTCTGTCGCGGGTAGGGTCCAAACTACCGAGCTGTATATCGTATCCGGCGTCTTAAATGCCAAGGAATAAGTCGACCCACTGTCGAACATGACGAGTTTTTTAGCGTTAGTGCCATCGCCTACGATGCTGACGTTTCCGTCAAACGTGGCAGCAGCACTGCGTAGGGTGCCCGTCGTATTAATGACGCTCGCACCGTTAATCGTTCCGCTGTTTAGGATGCCGCCAGCAATATATGGTGCAGTGAGAGTTTTGTTGGTTAATGTCTCGATTTCCGTCCTGGTTACAATGACACCAGTGGTCGGGAACGTGGCTGTTGATGAGGTACCAGTACCACCGAGGGTTCGCGGCAAGATACCAGTGACGGCCGCGGCCTGACTGAGATCAACGGCACCGAATACCGGTGCTCCGTTGCCCACGGGGACCGTCAAGCTCTGGTATGCCTGGCCTGCAGCCGTAGTCAGCACAGTCCCTGTGCCGTTACCGATCATGACTCCGTTGGGAGTCAGAGTGGCGACACCAGTACCGCCTCTCACGACAGAGATTTCGCCGCTACTAATTTTACTTGCGGGCAGTGGCGGCACATCAACAACGTCTAGCGTCAGTCCACTGACTGCGCGGCCTTTGCTATCGACCGCAAACTTAGGATAGGTACCCGCGATGACACCGCTGTCGATGAGCACTGGGTTTGGATAGTCACCTGAAAGGTCGCCGCCCGCAGTACCTCTTGGTGAGGCTCCGTCTACCCAACTCAGGATGCCACTGCCATTGGTGCGCAGGAGTTGACCTGCCCCGCCGTCGGTGCCAGGCAGAGTCCATGTCAAACTGTTACTAACGGTATCGGGTGCCTTGAAACTGAGGGACTTCATTTGTGTCTTGTCAGTCAAGACAAGTCGGCTCGCCGTCGTATTGTTGCCGAGGATCGTCAAGTCACCAGCAACACGAGTCGTGCCAACACTTGCAGTGCCAATCGTATCAATGACCGTAGAACCACCGATATAGGAGTTCCCGTCCATCGTTCCCGAGGTGATGATGGGGCTGATCAAAGTTTTGCTGCTCATAGTCGCAGGCAAGCTATCAGTGATAATGGTGCCAGACATTGGGAACACAGCGTTCGACGCCATGCCCGTACCACCAGAAGTGGTAGGCAATACGCCAGTGACCGCCGCTGATTGAGCTAGGTTGAGCGGACCAAAGGTCGGTGTGCCGCCGCCGCTCGGTACGACTAGAGTTTGGAACGGAGCTCCGGCCGCAGTCGACAGAAGATTACCATCCGCGTTACCGACGATGACTCCATCAGTAGCGAAGAATCCGGCACCCGTACCGCCACGAGCCACATCCAGAACACCGCTCGTGATTTTAGCGGCAGAAAGTGGTGGCACGTCGGCTGCGACGAGGGAGGTGCCCAATTGAACACGGCCTTTGGTATCGACGGTGACTTTAGTGTAAGCACCGGCGCTGACACCTGTGGTTGCCAATACCGGGTTGGGGTATGAGCCTGAGAGATCACCACCAGCGCTACCACTCGGAGCAGAGCCGTTCAACCATGTCAGCGTGCCACCACCGGTGGTTCCGAGTAGTTGCCCATTGGTACCTGTCTGGCTTGGTAGTGTTAAAACTATATCTGCCGCAAGGCTATTTGGTGCCTTGATGGCAACAAAGTTTACACTGCCAGCGTCATTCAGCACTAAGCGATTAGCCGTGGTGTTGTTACCACGAATGGTCACGTCGCCACCGAGCGTTGCGGATCCCGCAGTGATCGCTCCAGTCGTGTTGATTATGGTATCGCCGCCGATGAGCGACGTTCCTAGGAGGCTACCGCTATTAATGACCGGACTCGACAGCGTTTTGTTAGCGAGCGTTTCTGTTGCGTCACGTGTGACGATCGTGCCTTCGCCGGGGAAGATAGCATTGCTTGCTGTGCCGGTACCACCGGCGCTTCTCGGTAGTATACCGGTTACGGCAGAGCTATGACCTATGTTCAGTGGCCCAAAGGAAGGGATGCCGCCGTCGCTTGGTACGCGTAACACTTGTTGTGAACTACCTGGCGCTGTCGAGAACAAATTACCGGTCAAGTTTCCTAAAATGACACCATTGTTGGCAAAGCTGGCCGATCCCGTACCGCCGTTAGCTACGCCAAGGATACCTGAGCCAATGATCGATGCCGACAACTGGGGAATGTCTCCTGGTACTAAAGACGTGCCGTTGGTGACGCGGCCTTTGTTGTCTACTGTTAGCTTGGTGTATTGACCTGCATTCACGCCGGTAGGGGTGAGTTGAGGACTCGGATAAGAACCCGTCAGGTCACCAGTTGCAGCACCGGTAGGCGCGGCGCCGCTGCCCCAAGTCAACTGACCAGTGCCATCACTGGTCAACACCTGGCCGTTTGTGCCTACGGATCCTGGGAGCGTTAGGTTTACTTCGCCGATCACGAAATCTGGTGCTTTAAGAGCGACAAAGTTCACCGTGCCGGCATCGTTTAAGATGAGTTTATTAGGTGAGGTACCGTTACCTTGCACCCGCACAGCTCCGCGAATATTAGCACCAGTAGCATCAATCGCATTGGTGATGTTGATCCGCGTTGTACCCGTGATAAGAGAAGCACCGTTAATTGTTGCAGACCCAATCAGCGGACTATCGATGGTTTTATTGGTGAGAGTTTCTAAAGCATCGCGTGTTGCAATGACCCCAGATGTCGGGAAAGTAGCCGTAGAATTGATACCGGTACCACCAGAGCGAGTGGGGAGTATGCCCGTTATCGCCGCTGCTTGAGACAGGTTAATCGCATTGAAGGCTGGAGCGCTCCCATCAGCCGGGACGACCAAACTTTGAAACGGTATACCCTGCTGCGTTACCTGGAGAGCGCCGCCCCCGTTACCAAGCATGACGCCGTTGGGAGTAAACGTAACGCCACCGGTACCACCGCGTGCAACAGAAATTGTGCCCGCGTTGATGATCGAAGCCGGTAAACCAGGGATATCGCTCACAGCGAGTGTCGTGCCGAAGTAAGCGCGACCTTTCGCATCGACAGCAATCTTTTGGTATGTGCCCGCATCGATACCTGTGGCAGTAAGTGCTGGGGTTGGGTAGTTCCCAGACAGGTCACCGCCGGCTGCACCGCTTGGCGCTGCGCCAGTGGCCCAAACAAGTTGACCTTGACCATCAGTGGTTAAAATTTGACCAGTGCTACCGTCGGCTCCTGGGAGAGTCCATACGGGTGACTGCGCCAGCGTATCTGGTGCCTTGAGGGATATCGCGTTGACAGCACCCTTGTCTCGCAACACTAATTTATTGGCCGTAGTCCCGTTGCCACTAATGATCATGTTGCCGTTAGCTGTGATTGTGGAACCGGTGATGTTGTCAGATGTGTTTATGACTGTGCTGCCGGAGATCACAGAAGCACCGTTAATAGTTGCGCTACTGATGAGCGGACTTGTTAAGGCTTTGTTAGTTAGTGTGGCGGACCCAGTTGCAGTGAGAATCGTGCCGGAATCGGGGAATACGGCAGACGTCGCTATGCCAGTACCACCACGGCTTGTTGGCAAGATACCGGTAACTGCCGCTTGCTGACTGAGATTGATGGAGCCAAAGGACGGTGTACCGCCGCCACTTGGGACGACCAGTGTTTGGAAGGGTAGGCCGGCAGCGGTGGACAAGAGATTGCCATCGGCATTACCGAGTACAACACCGTTTACAGTGAAGCTAGAAGCACCGGTACCACCGTTTGCCACGCCAAAGACGCCTGATGTGATCTGGCTTGCGCTGAGGGTTGGGATGTCAGCTACGGTGATGGTACCGCCACTGACGACGCGGCCCTTCGCATCGACTCTTAGTTTGCTGTAGGTGCCAGGAGTGACTCCAGTATTACTCAAAATAGGGTTCGGATACTGACCAAGGAGATCACCACCGGCTGCACCATTCGGAGCCGCACCGGTGACCCACGTTAAGTTGCCTTGACTATCAATCGACATCAACTGTCCCGAGTTACCGAGAGCACTTGGGAGCGTCATGCTATAAGAGCTAGACAGTGTGTCGGGAGATTTAAGTGAAACCGCATTAATTGCACCCTTATCATTGAGTACGAGGTTGTTGGCTTGGGTGCCGTTACCTTGAACCGTTAAGTCGCCGGCGACTGTAGTTGCGCCAGCGTTGATGGTACCCAGGGTGTCAATGACCGTAGCACCGCCAATGCGGGAGACACCATTGATCGTTGCTGTTGTGAGGATAGGACTTAAAAGGGTTTTGTTTGTAATAGTCGACTGACTGCTCTCGGTGATGATGACCCCATTTTGGGGGAATGTAGCATTCGACACCATTCCCGTACCACCGCGACTGGTCGGCAAGATACCAGTGACAGCAGAAGGCTGACTGATGTCGATGGAGCCAAATCGCGGTGCACCCCCAGCTCCTGGAATCACCAAGCTCTGATAGGCGGCACCGGCAGCGGTGGAGAAGAGATTACCGTTGTTATTGCCGAGAATGACCCCGTTGGCAGTAAAGCTGCTAGCCCCTGTACCACCGTTGGCGACGTTGAGCATACCGTAAGAAATGACTGACATCGGGAGTGGCGGGATATCGTTAGCTTCGAGAGTACCACCTGAGTACACACGACCTTTGGCATCCACTGTGACTCTGAAATAAGTGCCGGGAGCGATCCCTGTGGTGGTGAGTTCAGGATTTGGATACACCCCAGCTAAATCGCCACCCGCTACACCTGTAGGGGCGGCCCCCGTGACCCAGCTCAGCGTGCCGCTGCCATTAGTGGTAAGCAGTTGGCCCGCGGTACCATTAACCGTTGGTAAGGTCAGGACCATGGAGCTATTCATGATATCTGGCGCTTTGATACTGTAGGAGTTCACCGTGCCTCGGTCATTGAGGACCAAGCGACTCGACGATACGTTATTCCCCTGAATAACGACGTTACCGCGCGAAGTCACATCTCTGGCGATCACACCGCCGGTGGTACTGATTTCCGTAGCGCCAGTAATCAGCGACGATCCGTCTATCGTGCCATCAGTTAGCAGTGGCGCCGTTAAGGTTTTCTCGGTCAATGTTTGGGGTGCATCGGTTGTGACAATGACACCGCTGGCAGGGAATACTGCGGACGAATTAATTCCGGTACCACCGCGATTAGCTGGCAAGGTGCCAGTGGTGGCTTCGATCTGAGATAAATCTACAGCACTAAAGCGAGGAGTCCCGCCGTCTGCTGGTACGGTCAGACTTTGGTATCGCGACCCCGCTGTTGTCGAATGCAAGGGACCATAGGCGTTACCGATGATCACACCGTTGGTGTAAAAGGCTGATGCGCCAGTACCGCCGTACATGACAGGAAGCTGCCCATCGTTAATTTTCGAGGCTGGGATCCGCGGAATATCTTCAGCTGCCAGGGTTGTTGCTTCGAAGACACGACCCTTCGCATCGACTGTGACCTTTGTATAGACACCACCAGCAACACCCGTGGGTAACAAGGTGGGGTTAGGGTAGTTTCCAGAGAGATCGCCACCAGCCGCGCCTGAGGGTGGTGCCGAAGATACCCAGCTCAATACACCCGCACCGTTAGTGCTTAAGATGTTGCCGGAGTTTCCATCTGCTCCTGGTAGAACGAATCCTACTGAAGATCCCATGGTGTCGGGTGCTCGGAGAGATACGCCATAAGTCGCGCCTTTGTCATGAAGGACCAGGCGATTAGAGACAGTGCCGCTACCGCGAATGTTTATGTTGCCACTCGTTGCGACAGTGGCGGTGCTAATCGACCCAGTCGTGATGATCGATGTTGCTCCACCGATCAGGGACGATCCGTTGATGGTACCAGCGCTGATCACCGGACTTGCTAGTGTCTTATTACTCAGCGTTTCGGTCGCATCTTGGGTTACGACAGTACCAATCAGTGGGAACGTGGCTGAAGATGAAACCCCGATACCACCGCGGGCCGTTGGGAGTATTCCGGTCACTGCGGCGCTCTGCGACAGATTGATCGCACCAAACGTGGGTGTGCCACCAACCGCTGGTACCACCAGGCTTTGATATGCTGATCCAGCGCCCGTAGACAAAAGATTGCCGGCATCGTTACCAATGATCACGCCGTTATTGGTAAAACTGGTAGCCCCGGTACCACCACGACCAACGGCGAAGACACCACTCGTGATCTGAGACGTGGCAAGATTCGGAATGTCGCTAGCGATTAAATTGGTGCCGGCCGTAACCCGTCCTTTTACATCGACAGTGACCTTCATGTAGGTTCCAGCGCTAACACCGGTGGTTGTTAGCGTGGGTGTTGGGAAGGTGCCCGTGAGGTCGCCGCCCGCAATGCCAGTCGGCATCGCTCCGGTGGCCCATGTGAGCTCGCCGCTTCCGCTTGTAGTCAAGAGTTGTCCGGCTGCACCTGTGGTGCCAGGTAAGATCAAGGTCACAGGTGCTACTAAATTGTCAGGTGCCTTCAAATTAACCGCGTTAATCGAACCAGCGTCGTTAAGCACCAACTTATTAGCAAAGACGCCGCTACCGCGAATCGTGACGTCGCCGTTTAAAGTCGCACTCGCTGCTTGCACGCTTCCCGATGTTCGGATCGCAGTGGATCCGTTAATGAGTGAGGCTCCACCGATCGTACCCGCTGTAATGATCGGCGACGATAGTGTTTTGTTTGAGAGCGTTGATGGGCCGGCCTCCGTAACAACGACGCCTGTCTGCGGGAAAGTGGCCTGGGAATTGATTCCAGTACCACCCATCGCCGACGGTAAAATTCCGGTTACTGCTGCCGACTGCGACAAGTTGAGTGCGCCAAACATGGGCGCTCCCCCATTCGCGGATACGATGAGGGTTTGGAAGGGAGACCCTGCAGCTGTTGAGAATAGATTGCCTTGTAGGTTACCAAGGATAACACCGTTGGTCGTGAAGCTGCTCGCGCCCGTACCACCGTTGGCAACACCCAAAGTATCGCGCGCAATGACAGTCGCCGACAGGGGAGGGATGTCGGTGTCTCTTAGCGTCGTACCGCTAGTGACTCGACCTTTCAGGTCGACTGATAGTTTGGTGTACTGACCTGGATACACACCAGTAGTCGAAAGTTCTGGATTGGGGAAAGATCCTGCTAAATCGCCGCCAGCGATGCCGGACGGGCTCGCCCCAGTTCTCCAGCCCAAGACTCCTGTACCATCGGATGTTAGGATTTGACCGGATCCACCAACGCTTTCCGGTAAAGTGAGCGTGATCGAGCTGTTCAGGTTATTTGGTGCTTTAAGTGACACTGAGTTGGTGACGCCACGGTCATTGAGAACGAGCGCGTTAGCCGTCGAGTTGTTGCCCTCGATGATCAGGTTGCCGGCAACAGTGGTCTGGCTGGCCCTGATGGTGCCGCTGGTGTCAATGACCGTAGCCCCGCCGATGAGCGAACTGCCATTGATCGTACTGCTGGCAACGATGCCTGATTGCATGGTTTTATTGGTCAAGATGTCGGTCGTGTTTCGACCCACCAACTGATCTGTGTCGGTCGGTAGCGTGACGAGGCCACCGTTGCGGATGGTGCTGATCACCGGTTCTTGCAGCGTTTTATTCGTTAACGTGGTTACAGCGTCCTCAGTTACGATGACGCCGGATGGTGGGAATACGGCGACAGAATCCCTGCCAGTACCACCAGACCTTGTGGGAAGGATGCCAGTGATCGAGGCCGATTGCGTGATGTCGAGCGGACCAAAACTTGGCGCGCTACCGTCTGATGGTACGCGCAGAATTTGATTCGCTGTGCCAGCAGTGGTCGAAGCGAGGTTGCCATCGCTACCGCCAACGACCACACCCTTTGTCACGAATCCAGTGGTGCCGGTACCGCCGCGCGTCACTGGGATGATACCCGAGCCAATTTTGGATGCGGGTAAGCTTGGGATATCGGCGATGAGGAGGTCCGCGCCGCCCATGACGCGCCCTTTCTCATCGACAGAGACTTTAAAATAGGTGCCAGGTGCCACCCCTGTGGGTGCAAGTGTTGGGTTCGGGAACGAACCGGTGAAGTCGCCACCTGCGGGACCAGCTGGTGTCGAGCCGGAGATCCACTGGAGCTGACCGCTGCCGTCCGTCGTCAGCATCTGACCTGCCGTGCCAGCGCTACTCGGCAAGGTGATTTCGACTGAGTTGTAAAGCGTATCGGGCGCCTTGAGGGCAACGAAGTTTGTTGTACCCTTGTCGTTGAGCAGCAGTCTGTTGGCTGTACTGTTATTACCGCGCACGCTAAGATCGCCAGCTACCGAGGTTGCTCCCACGGCTACTGTGCCTGTCGTGCTAATGGCCGTAGATCCGGTGATGAGTGATGCGCCGTTGATGGTAGCCCCAGTCACAACGGGACTGGTGAGCGTTTTATTAGTCAAATTATCGACTGTGGCGCGACCAACGAGCGTGTCGCTGGTCGTTGGCAAGATCAACATCCCGGTATTGGAGATCGCACCGATCACTGGGGTCACTAACGTCTTATTGGTTAAGGTTTCGGTAGCACTGCGCGTGACGATCGTTCCAGAGGTTGGGAAGGTGGCGTTCGAATTAACGCCGGTACCACCGAATTGAGTGGGGAGTGTTCCTGTCACCGCAGCACCCTGCGATAGGTTCAGCGCACCGAAAGTCGGGACACCACCACCCTGGGGTACAACAAGAGTTTGGTATTCAGTGCCTGCTGCCGTTGACAGTAAATTGCCAGTGCTGTTACCGATAATGACGCCGTTGGTTGTGAAGCTGCCCGCTCCAGTACCGCCATTGGTCACCGCTAGGGAACCACTGCCGATGATCGAGGCTGGCAGACGCGGGATGTCCGCCACCATCAGTGTCGTTCCAAAGAGTACCCGACCTTTGCTGTCGACAGTGACTTTGTTGTAGGTCCCTGCAGTGACGCCGGTCGGTGTCAGTAGTGGATTCGGATAGTAACCAAACAAATCACCGCTAGCAGGTCCCGATGGTACCGCCCCAGATACCCAAGAGAGTAGACCAGACCCATCGGTAGCGAGTAGTTGTCCGCTAGTTCCAGTGGTACTTGGCAGGGTGAGGGTGAGACTACTATATAAAGTGTCGGGAGCCTTAATATTGACTGCGTAGACAGCGTCCTTGTCGTTTAGACTCAGAGAGTTCGCTGTATTAGTATTCCCTTGAACCCTCAAGTTACCCACAACGGTCGTTGCGCCAGCGCGGATGGTACCGACCGTGTCGATGCTTGAGGCACCGAGTATCATTGAGCTACCTGTTATCGTACCGTTGGAAACCATCGGGCTCGAGAGGGTCTTGTTACGCAGAGTCTCTTCGGTGTCTCTCGCTACCAGAGTGTCGGTGGTTGTGGGTAGGGTTAGGGTGCCCCCGTTGACGATCTCACTCATCACCGGCATGGATAGCGTTTTGTTGGTAAGAGTGTCAGCGGTGCTGCGGCCAACTAAAGTGTCATTTGTGGTGGGAATTGTGATGACAGCGCCGCCGTTTGCGATAGTGCTAATTTCAGGTTGCGTCAGGATTTTATTGGTAAGCGTGGCGGCGCCTGACTCAGTGACGATGACGCCGTCGGCCGGGTAGGTTGCAGTCGAGTTGACGCCTGTACCGCCCAGGCTGCCAGGCAAAAGGCCCGTGACAGCACTTGAGTCGCCGAGATCTAGGGCACCAAAGCTTGGGATGCTTCCTCCGGTTGGGACGCGCAAGACCTGTCCTGACTGGCCTGCACCTGTAGAGATCAAGTTACCGGTACCGTTACCTAGGATAACGCCGTTGGTTGCGAAATTTGGCGATCCAGTACCGCCGCGACTGACACCCAAGACACCGCTACCAATCGCTGATGCGGGTAAGCTTGGGATATCTGCTGCTGATAATGATGTACCTTCGAAGACCCGGCCTTTTTCATCGACACGGATTTTGAAGTAAGTACCTGGCTGAATTCCAGTAGCGCTGAGTGACGGGTTCGGATAAACCCCAGCGAGGTCCCCTCCGGCGCTGCCAGTAGGCGAAGCACCAGCCACCCAGCTCAGGCCACCATTGCCGTCGGTTCGCAGTAGCTCGCCGCTTGCACCAGCCGTGGTTGGCAGCGTGAGTGTAAACGATCCAGATAGATCGTTGGGCGATTTGATAGCTATGGAGTTGCCATTAATCCGATCGTTCAAAATCAAGGCATTTGCTGCAGTCGTGTTGCCGCGGATTGTGACATTGCCACTCACTGTGGTGGTCCCAACTGCAGCCGTCCCGTTGGTGTCGATGGTCGTGCCCCCGGTGATGAGAGCGCCACCAGTTACCGTCCCGCCACTAATCATGGGCAGAGACAGGGTTTTATTCGTCAAGGTGTCCGTCGTGGCGCGACCCACGACCGTATCGGTTGTGGTCGGCAGAGTTAGTGTGCCGGTATTCGTGATGGTGCTGATCGCTGGTGCGATCAGAGTCTTATTGGTTAGGGTATCTTGGGTGTTGCGAGCAACCAAGGTGTCTGTCCCCGATGGCAGCGTCATGAGTCCGTCGTTGCTGATCGAGCTGATCGTCGGTGTAATCAACGTTTTGTTAGTTAAGGTGGCGCTACCAGCCTCTGTGACCACCGTTCCCGATGCAGGGAATGTGGCCGTCGAACTAACGCCGATACCGCCGAGAGTGGTAGGTAGAACACCTGTCACGGCAGCCGCTTGAGAGAGGTCTAACGCGCCAAAGGCAGGCATACCACCGCCTGCCGGGACAACTAAGGTTTGGTATTGGGATCCAGGTTGCGTCGAGACTAGCCCGCCGGCGACTTTACCAACCACGACACCATTGTTAATGAAACTTGAAGCACCGGTACCGCCGTTGACCACACCCAGCACTCCCGAGGTGATGGCACTTGCGGCCAGCGGTGGAATGTCACTCGGACTCAGCGTCGCGCCGCTGACGACGCGGCCTTTGTAGTCAACGGTTACCTTTTGATAGACTCCGGGAAACACTCCGCTAGCAGCCAGCGTCGGGTTTGGGTACTGACCAGCTAAATCCCCACCGGCGTTACCAATTGGTTTGATCCCGTTGGTCCATAAGAGAGCGCCAGCCCCGTCAGTCGCTAGTACTTGACCATCGATTCCGTCTGTACCAGGGAATGTATAGGTGACGTTGCCAGACAGAGCATCGGGAGCCTTGAGCTGTACCGAGAAGTTGGTGCCTTTATCGCTCAGGATAATCCTATTTGCTGTGTTGCCGTTACCTTTCACTTTCAGGTCGCCATCAATAGTGGTGGCACCAGAGGCGACAGTGCCGGTAATGTCGATCGTCGTAGCACCTGTAATGCGAGAGGTACCACCGATTGAGCCAGAGGTGATGACCGGAGCGATCAGTGATTTGTTCGTTAGCGTGTCGGCAGTATTTCTGGCTACGATCGTATCAGTCGTGCTTGGCAGGGTCAGCGTGCCGCCATTGGCGATCGTACTAATTGCAGGGTTAACTATGGTTTTGTTATTTAGAGTCTCAGTGGCGTCACGAGTGACGACCACACCGTCGGTTGGGAAAGTGGCAGTCGTTGTGATACCAATACCGCCGCGGCTGCGAGGTAGGATGCCCGTTGTTGCCGCGAGTTGCGAGAGATCGACGGCTCCGAATACGGGAGCGCCTCCACCATCGGGGATCACCAAGCTTTGGAACGAGGAACCTGGCGTTGTAGCCTGAATGCCGCTGGT
Organism: Deltaproteobacteria bacterium; assembly: GCA_016874735.1. Taxonomy (NCBI): domain Bacteria; kingdom Pseudomonadati; phylum Myxococcota; class Myxococcia; species Deltaproteobacteria bacterium. Next base: position 16,365 of record VGTI01000020.1, on the reverse strand, counting down.
TCCGTTACCGTAAAGGACGCCGTTCGTAGTCAGCGTGTTCACACCAGTACCACCACGCTCGATGCCAAGGATACCCTCAGAAATTTTACTTGCAGGGAGTGGTGGGACATCGGCAACATCGAGAGTCTGACCCAGAGTGACGCGGCCTTTGGCGTCGACCGTGACTTTGGGGTAGACACCAGGTTGGACCCCTGTAGTCGTTAACTGCGGATTCGGATAGATTCCAGTAAGGTCGCCACCAGCGGCACCCGTTGGACTGGCGCCGGAGACCCAACTCAGGTTGCCGCTGCCGTCCGTCCTGAGCAACTGTTCAGCTAGCCCATCTGTGCCCGGTAGGGTCCAGTTCACTGTTCCTGCTAAAGTATCGGGAGCTTTAAACGATAATGAGTTTACCGAGTCTTTATCGGTAAGTATCAACTTACTAGCCGTGCCCCCTGCACCTTGCACTCTGACATTACCATTAATCGTTGCTTGGCTTGAGGTGAGAGTCCCGGTCGTGCTGATCACGGTCGAACCAGTCACGAGAGAGGCTCCGGCAAGAGTACCGCCATTAAGCATCGGTGACTCGAGGTTCTTGTTGCGCAGTGTTTCTGCCGCGTCGCGTGTAACGATCACGCCCTCAGTCGGGAATGTTGCCGTCGATACGACACCGGTACCACCGACGGCGCGCGATAAAGTCCCGCGATTAATGATGTCGGCTGAGAGCGCTGGGATATCGCCTGGTACTAACGTGGTTCCTGAAGTCACGCGGCCTTGGGCATCGGTTGCTACCTTAGTGTAGCCGCCAGGTGTCCCAATGTTAGGCAAGCTCACTGTCACTCCGCTACCGATGGTGCTGACGACGATGCCGTTGCCTGCCGTAATGTTACCGATTTTGTTGTTGAATGTGATCCAGTCCATGACAGAGAGGTAACCTGACGACACCGACGATGACTGCCCGATGGAAATTCTGCCTGTAGTTGAGTCGTAAGATATGGGTGCGGAGGCTGCCATGCCGCGGCGAGCGGCTGACTGCGCCCGTGCATCGGTGTAGTAAAGATTGCCGCCTTCGCTGACATCACTGGTCGTCAGGCTTACGGCACCGACTTTGCCAGCCACCGAGGTGACTGGCACCTGCGGGAACGATCCCCAAGCCAGTTTGCCCGATCCGTCGGTTTGCAAGATTTGTCCAGTGGCTCCATCTTCTGATGGTAAGGTCCAAACCATATTGGCTGGAACTTCGTCTGGTGCTTTGAAACCGATGTAGTTGCCACCCGCAAGTGCATTGAAACGCAGCTCGCTTGTTTGTCCGGCGCCGTCGCTGTAAGGCTTGAGAACAACCGCAGCTTGTTTGTTCGTCGCGATGCTTCCCAGATTCAGGTTCGTATCAGCGGTGATCGGTTGTTGCTTCGAATTGAAAATCAGCCAGTCGGCTGTGCTTATGTAACCGTCGCTGACACTCGTGGCAGCTGGTAAAGACAGTTTGGGCGTGGTGCCATTCATCGTTACAACGATTGGTGCGTCTGCGGTCACCGTTGTCGTAGCCGGTGTCCACATGACGCCATCGTAGCTCAGGACCTGACCGGCAACTGGAACGGTATTGCTGATGTTTGTACCCTGAATAGCGCTCGCATTCGGACTTGGTGTGCGCCACACAAAGCGGCCATTAGTGTCTTTGGTTAAGAACTGATTGGCGCTCGGAGTTGTTTCTGGCAGGACGGTTAATTTTCCATCGCTATTGAAATTGACTGTTTTCCCATCGACCGGTACGCGTGCAGCATAAGGAACGGTCACCACCTGCTGCATGGGGTACGGGGTACTTGCGTGGGTCAAATCTGTGACCTGGAACCATACTTGTTGACCGACCTCTGGGAAGACTTTGGTATAGTCACTCGTGTTAAGTGTGACCCTTACTTGAAATATGCCTTCCTGCAGCGTGACGTTTTCAAAGCCGTCGGTGACGCTTAGCACGGGAGCAGCGCCCTGCGCATCGTGGAAGAAGCTGATTTCGAGCGCAACCGGACCAACCACTGGTTTACCGTTTACTTCCGTCAGCCTTCCGCTCAGCACGAAGTCGAAGGTGCTTTGTGCGTATGCATAAGGTGTGTTGAAAGCTATCAGCGGTACCAGAACCATTGCTGTAAGCGCACGCACGGTGAAGAGCCGCGCCATCGTATCGAACCAATTTTGGGGTAAACGACGCAAAGCAAAGCGCAGCCCTAACGCTCCTCGGAGCGCAGATCTACTAACTTTGCCGAATCTAAGCGTCATGTACCTGAGTCCTTGAAAAGTGCCAAAATCGGGGGGCGACGCATCAGTCCATGGCGCTACGTCGGCACAAAGGCAAGCGAGCTTGAGGGCGAACACATGTATCCGAAAAAGTTTCACAAAATGTGGATTTAGTTAGGAAATTTTTGCCCACCAACGGCGGGCTCTGGGAGCAATCGCAAAAAAACTTTTAATCCCCTGAATCGGCAGGCGGATTCGTTCGCGGGGCATCTTGAGCCGATGCCTTTTCTGGCGGCGGAGTCATGGCAAAAAAGCTAATCTTTATTTCTAGGCAATTGATTCCCTGGGAAGTATTTGCCGCACCAAAAAATATTGTTCAAACTTGCAGCTCAACCAGTCGAAACAGTGCTGTCAAAAAAGTAGACAAGGATTTGGAGACAGTGATCTGATCAAAATCTAGACCAACTTAGTACATCGCGCGTTGTCTTGAAACTTGAAGTGACAAAAAAAATAAGTTTTGCTTTGATGAGGCGAGAATATGCACCAATACCCCCAGGGATGGTATGCCGTAGCGGAGTCACGCGAAGTAGGACGAACAGGGCCCGTTGGTATGCGTCGCTTCGGTGTAGATTTGGTTTTTTGGCGAGAAAATGCCGGTAATCTCGTCGTTCAGAGAGATCTTTGTCCTCATCGTTCGGTTAAGTTGAGTCTTGGATCAATCACTAAATCTGGAACCATTGCGTGTCCCTTTCACGGCATGCAATTTGATGCAGGGGGTGCCTGCCGTCATGTCCCAGAGACGGGCAAGCCTGCCTCAGCGCTTTGTTTACAGACGTTTTGGACTGTTGAGCGATACGGTTTTGTGTGGCTATGGATCGGAGATGAGGCCCCGCAGGTAGATCAAGTGCCGTGGTTCGATGAGCTCGACGATAGCTTCGACTACGCAACCATCGTTGAACATGTGGACTGCCACATCACTAGAGCGATCGAAAACCAACTCGACTTCGTCCATTTGGCCTTTGTACACCGGACAACCATCGGTCGCGGCTTTGATCCAACGCGCAAGGCCACCGTCGAGTCCGATGATAGTAGCGTCAAATTTTCGGTGCAGCAGAACGAAAAGTTTGCCGACAGTTCCATTTGTTTCAAAATGCCCAATATTTGGATGAATACGATTACCAAACGATTTCGTATCATGTTGGCTTTTTGTCCCATTGATGAGAATCGCACGCGGATTTACCTTCGTACCTATCAAGCTTTAGTTACATGGCCCCTTCTAGGGTCGGCGCTGACGCGTTTGATGAACCAATCGAATCGCATCGTGTTTAAGCAGGACTCGCGGATAGTGAACAGTCATCCGGCGGGTGCTAGCACTGATACCGGTGCTGGTGAACTCTTATTTGCCGGTGATGGACCCATCCGTCATCTGCGCCGTCTGTGGGAAAAGGCGCAGAAGCATAGGGTGGCATCAGGATTGCATGGGTAAAGACGTCAGGCTCCCTAGACTAAAGGAGCCTGACACTAGACTTGTGAGGTATGCCATGGACGACCGCAGCTACACACTGACACAAGATATCCAACGCACTGGGTATGACCGCGAGGCTGAGTACTTTTACCAACTCAATCGCGAGTTGATTGAGCAGAATAGGCGCGAGCTTGACCGTCTGCGTCAGGAGCGGGCGGATACTCAGCTTATGCAGGACCATTGGATGAAGTGCCCGAAATGCGGCCATGACTTGCGAGAGGAAGAGCTTTTCGGTCTCAAAGGTGATCTTTGCTCTTCGTGTGGCGGGGTCTACTTCGACCGTGATGAGATCTTGCAGCTAGCGACCACACATGAACCCCATGTATTCAAGGAGGCGATACGCCACCTATTTGATCGCGCTTTCAGGGTTGTGCCAGGTGGCATTGGTCAGTTTCCGGTCTGAGGTACCAGTCCTTATTGGATTGACTTTAATTGACTGGAGGGCCGACTATCTCATGTAGGACGATCATCCCATGAGGTAGTAAAGATGTTGCGTGCATTGAGTGCCGGCGTGGTGCTGCTCGTGTTAGTGCTGATAGTAATGCTTGTGCGTCTCAGCGCGGCAGACAACAGTGTTGCGGTATCGCCAGCCACCGCCGCCACCATCGCTTCCTCGGAGCAGGCGTTTGATCCTGATCCTGCGGTCCTTGCAAACATGGCCACACGCTTGGCCAGAGGGATCAGAGTAGCCACCATTTCTCACCGTCCGGCCGCGCCAGCGGACGAAGCCGCCATAGCGCAGTTACATGAAGTGCTGCGCAGCTCCTTTCCCGCAGTGTTCGCGTCGCTCAAGGTCGAGAGTTTTCCTGGGGGGAGCCTCCTCCTGACTTGGGCTAGCTCTGACCCTAGCCTGAGTCCGATCATGCTCACGGCCCATCAAGATGTGGTGCCCGTGTCTCCTGGTACAGAGGATGCGTGGTCTTATCCTCCATTCAGCGGTGCTATCGAACAGGGCTTTGTCTGGGGGCGTGGCGCCATCGACGATAAGGCCTCGATGTTCGGCATTTTAGAAGCTGTGGATCACCTACTCAGTAAGGGTTTTAAGCCCAGACGTGGCGTTATCCTTGCATTTGGTCATGACGAGGAGGTTGGGGGATCTGGTGCTGCTGCGATGGGCCGTGCGCTTCAGGCTAAAGGCGTGAAGCTTGATTATCTCTTGGATGAGGGGGGGATGGTCACCGAGCAGATTGTTGGCGGAGTCAAACCGCCAGCAGCCATGGTTGGTGTCACGGAAAAGGGCTATGTCAGCGTCGAGCTGAGTGCTGAAGGCGCAGGTGGTCACAGTTCCATGCCAGGCGTAACAACCAACATCGGGCGGTTGGCGCGCGCTATACATCGGATTGAGGAGCACCCAGAGCCCTATCAAATCACCCGTACGCTCGAGGCCTCGCTCAAGGCACTAGCGCCAGGTATGAGCTTTGGTAGTCAGTTGGCAATCGCTAACTTATGGGCGTTTAGTCCGCTTGTGTCGAGGACCATGGCCAGCACAAATTCGGGGCGTGCTTCGCTGCATACGACGCGGGCTGCAACCATGTTTCATGCAGGCATCAAAGATAACGTACTACCAGGGCGGGCCACGGCCACGGTCAATCTACGGCTTATCGCAGGTGACAGTGTGGCTCGTGCTGTTGATCGTCTGGTCGCGGTCATTGATGATCCCGCCGTCAAAGTCACGCCAAACTTAGAGGTGACCAGGGAGCCCGCACCGGAGTCGGATCCGGAGGCGCCGAGCTTCAAACGCCTGGCAGATAGCATACGCATGGTATTTCCCGATGCACTGGTAGCTCCTTATGCAACTGTGGGAGCGACCGATTCCGTGGCCTACAAGCACTTGACCGACAACGTATACCGCTTCTTGCCGATTCGCTGGCGCCCGGAGGATCAGGGGCGCTTTCATGGCACGAATGAGCGTATTGCGGTCACGGCTTATGGCGAAGCGGTACGCTTCTATATCCAGCTGATTAAGAGCACATCGATGTAAAGGGATGCTAAGAGAGAGTGGTAGCGGCACCCGGGGTCGAACCGGGACGTCCTTGCGGACACTGGATTTTGAGTCCAGCACGTCTGCCAATTCCGCCATGCCGCCAGAATTGCGAGCCCATTGTATAGCAAAGCTATCGAGGTCTTTGAAGCACGAAGTTGCAGTTGGCCATTAATTTTATTTGTCGGGTAAATTCAGCGAATTGCGCTGGTTGACGGCGCGCTAATTTAAGCGCGAGCCTTGGAGTTGAAGGAAATGCCGTCGTCCCTTATCCTAAAATAGTAAGCCTTAGGTCGTCCTGACCACGCCTTATCAGATCCCATTCATAAAATGCCGGTGGAGTCCTTAGTGAACCCGATGTTTCAGCATGAAACTTGGCTGAAGACTTTAATTCCTGTCTTTCAAGCTGCGCGCCGCTACCACAATCATGAGGTTAAGGGGCTCGAGCATGTGCCTGAAGGCACAGGAGCCACGCTGGTCTTCAATCATAGTCTAGCCACCTATGACATCAGCTTAATGCTTGCCGCCCTTTACATGGAGCGCGGTGTGGCGGCGCGGACGATTTTGGATCGGCTATTTTTCAAGGTGCCACTGCTCGGCAACTTCATGGAAAATTACCTCGGTGCCATCCAGGGGCGACGCGATATTGCCGAGCAGCTACTCAAGCAAAAGGAAATCGTTGCCGTGGCTCCCGGTGGCATGTTTGAGGCTCTCAGGCCTTCGACGCAGCGTTACCAGATTAAGTGGGAGCACCGCCTCGGCTTCGTCCATGTGGCGATGAAGACTAAGACGCCGGTCATACTAGCCGCGTGCCCCAAAGCGGATGAGCTATATGACGTACTGCCACTAAACATAACGTCATTTTTTTACGAAAAATACAAGCTCCCCGTGTTTCTTGCCGCTGGGCGCGGACTATCCCCGATTCCTAAGCCGGTTCAGCTGACCCATTACCTGAGCGAGCCAATGATGCCGCCCAAGTGGACACGTAACGAAGCTGAACGTGACCGCCGGGCCCGTGTGTTTCACGGTCAGTTGGTCGATAAGATGAACGAACTCATGTGCTCTGGGATCAGGGATCCGCGCCGGTCGGGCAAGGACTACAGCCGCCGCCGCGGCATGCCGGGATAACCGCCTGAATTAAATGAATATTTTATCAAGTCGCGATGCCGTATTGGCGCCACGATCCGGTCGTCTCCTACGGAGGGAAGGTCGTAAGTTGCCGAGATGTAATTTTTTTGTATGCATCAGCGGCCTTTTGCGGTATTCATTATCTAACATCTAAACATTGCTAAATTGAATACTAGCGGGCGGGACGGCAGCGGTTACCCCGGGGGGACACCCCCGGGGCCTTTCGAGCGGCTGGACGGGGGCTGCGGCGTGCCTTGCTCCTTGGGTCTCCTTGGGTCAGGCCAGAGACGGGAGCTGCCAATCGATTGGAGTTTTGCCGCAGATAATTAAATATTCGTTTATCTGCGAAAATGGTTTGCTGCCCAAAAAGCCGCGGTGAGCCGCCAGTGGTGACGGATGCACGCTACTGATGACCAGGTGCCGCCTGCGATCGATGTACTGGCCCTTTTTCTGGGCATAGGCTCCCCAGAGGACGAATACGAGATTGGTGGCACCCTCGTTTAAAATAGAAATAATACGGTCTGTAAATCGCTCCCACCCACGTCCAGCATGGGATCCCGCCAGACCCTGCTCCACCGTTAAGACGCAGTTTAGAAGCAAAACTCCCTGTTTTGCCCACGACTCGAGTGATCCATGGAGCGGCGCAGGAGGAGCAATGCCGAGGTCAGCTTTCAGCTCCTTGAAGATATTGACGAGTGATGGCGGGGGCGGAACGCCCGGTCTCACCGAAAAACATAGACCGTGTGCCTGGCCCGGACCGTGATAGGGGTCTTGGCCGAGGATGACCACTTTGACCTCGGGCAGCGGTGTCAGGTTGAGAGCTTGGAAGTATTCCCGCCCAGCGGGAAAGATCACCTTACCGTTGCTGTATTCTTGCTCAAGAAAGCTACGCAGCTCACGCATGTAGGGAGCTGTGAACTCGTCGCCGAGGACGTTCTTCCAGGTGGGATCAAGTTGCACTGGTCTGGGCTCGTTGGTTGTCAATGTCGCAACTCCATGACAGTAGGGTGGTCCAAGGGCGACCAAAAGAAAGCACAAACCGCGTGTTATGGCCCCTAGCCATTCAACCGCGGTCGTTGTCATGTGTAGAGATATAACGCGGGCCTAGGCTTTTGCCAACGAAGCTAAGTTGTGCGCAGCGAATTCCCAGTTCACCTTAGACCAGAACTCCTCGACAAACTTGGCCCGGTCGTTGCGGTAGTCGATGTAGTAGGCGTGTTCCCAAACATCTAGAGTGAGTATCGGTGTCAGACCTTGCCGCAGGGGATTGTCCGCATTCGGGAGGCCGAGGACCTGCAGCTTCTTGTCTTTGCCCGCAGCCAGCCATGCCCAACCCGAGCCGAATAGATTGACGGCAGTTTCGCCAAAGAGTTTTTTGAACTGGTCGATCCCACCAAAATCGCGGTCGATAGCATCACCAATAGGGCCTTTAGGGCTACCACCACCGTCTGGTGAAATACAGCTCCAAAAGAAGGTGTGGTTCCACGCTTGGGCAGCGTTGTTATAAATCGGCCCCTGAGCTTTAGTGATGAGGTCTTCCAGGCTCATTTTGGCCTCTGGTTTGCCAGCGACCAGACCGTTTAACTTCTTAAAGTAACCAGCATGATGTTTATTGTAGTGAAAGCTCATCTGCTCCTCCTTGAGGAAGGGAGCTAGGGCAGCCAGGCTGTAGGGTAGCGGTGGCTGAACGAAAACATCGGCCACCGGCGCTGGGGTCGTTGCAGGCGCCGCCGGCGCTGCTGGTGTTGGGGCGGGCTTGGTGGCGCCGTCCTTAGTACCGGCAGCTGCCGCTTTGGTGGTCAAATTGAGTGTCGCTAGGGCCGCACCAGCCGCCAGCGATGTTGTCAAAAAATCCCGTCTTTGCATGGCGATCACTCCTATCATCGAGCCAGCAGATGAATCACGACAGCAGCTCCTCCCTTCATGGTAAAGCTTAGTGGGCGAAACTCAAACAAAAACGCGGCTTCCAAGGGGGGCCGCGTTGGCTTGGGATCGTTATTTCCGCTGCCTTATTACTTCTCCGGTGCTCCTGCATTGACCCAGGACTCAAAGGCAGCGATATCGGCAGCGGACGCTCTTTGACCGATCGGCATCCGGCCGCTCTTCATACTGGCCAGACTTGCCGCTGCGCTTGCCTTGGCTTGCGCAAAGGTCTCAAGCTTGGGACGGCTTCCGCCATGGCAATTGGTGCAGTAGGCGTTCAGGTATCCGGCGATCTTATTATCGTAAGTCACAGCGAGCTGCGTTGGGGGTTGCGGTGTCGGCGTTGGTTTTGGTGCCGGTGTACCAGGAGCAGGTGTCGGTCCTGGTTTCGGAGTTGTCTGTGTAGGTTTTGGCGTCCCACCATTGGGGGTGCCATCGGCACTGCACCCGGTCGTTCCGGAACCAGTGCCCGGTGTTGAAGGAGCTGCTGCGGCGGGTTTTGCCGTCTCTGGAGCGCCAGCGTCTACCCAGGCCTTAAACTTAGCCTTTTCATCGGCGGTCAATTTTTTGGGGCCGGTGGGCATACTCTCGTCAAGAATCGTCTTGAGCGACAGGTCTCGCGTCGTCACGGTGGATGCCGCTGCGTAGCTGCTCAAGTCTGGCGGGGTGCCCTGGGCGCGGTGGCAGAAGACGCAGTGCTTATCGAGGATGGGTTTAATGGTATCAGCGTAGCCACCTACTGTCGCATCGGCTAAGTTCAGTGTGTCTGCTGCCGTCAGTTTTGTTGTGGGCTTGCAGTTGCCGCCACTCGTGAGGCCGCTGCCGTTCTTCACTCGGGAGGCGACAGCAGGCTGCGGGGTCACCGGAGTGCCGCAGGCCGCAAGAAGCACCGAAAGCCCCGTCACACCGGCCAACGTGGCAAGACTTTTTGTAAGACTGAGCTTCATAACCCTCCCCAACCCTGCGACGGAAATCGTTAACTCTCTCGTGAACTCAGTATCTGGTTTCGGAACCTGCTGAACGAAACTTTAGAGATAACTAAATAATTATTATTAAATTAGCTATATCGATAAGTTATAAAGAAATTTTGCTACGAAATTTTGCCCTCAAATAATCTTCGCGGTAGGAGTAATCAGTTGAATCGCAGGTTGTGCGCCCGTGGCCTTACCCACTGCCTCGACTATACCTGCTTCCAAACTACCAACGAGGCCCGCGGCTCCCACGCCGAGCTGCTTGGCCGTAGCGCTCGTGAAGACAGGGGACTCCTTAGGACCTTCGGCATAGACGGACTTGGCATTGTCCCCGATGAGTAAAGTTTGCGGTGGCACGGCGGCGAAAGGGCTGCTGCTACCAGAGCCCTTGATAATGATGGTGAGCGTCGAGACATGTTGGTTGTCATCAACCCAGTTCTGGCTACGGTTGCTACACGTGCTCAGGTGGACGATGGCGTCTCGCTTGGCGGCAAAAGCGGCTTGTGCAATGTAGTAGGTTCCGGCAAGTGCCTGCGCCGTCTCCGACAACATGTTGCCGGTGTCTCCATCTGGCTGCCTGAGGATGTCCGCCTCATGGTGATCGTGGGAGAGCAGGCCCACGCTACCGAGGTTGGCCATACCGGCTTCAAACAATTCCGCAAAGACTCTCATCCCCGCAAATCCCTCAAGATTTCTGGTGCCGAAATTGCCGAAAGTCATGTCTGCCATGGCTCCGTATTGCTGGATCGCTTGCAGTTTTTGTTTGAGAGCTGCGTGGGCATCCAGCATCTGCGTGCGTATCTGCTTGACCGCGGCCGAACCTGTAAGGTCATCAAATAGTGTAACTTTGTTATCGACTTTGTCGCGCGGCATGTAGCCACCAGGTGAATCGATAGCACTGATAAACTGCTTCACTTTTTTCCCAGGAACCTGCACGGCCCCGGTCCCGTCGAAAGCACTGGTGCCGAAGATCACCGAGCCAACTGGGCTGTAGTTGGCGAAGGCCTGCTGCACCAGATATTCCAGGTTGCCGTATCCCGGCGTTAGTGCGTTGCCATGAACTTTTTGGCTACCGGGCATGCCCACACCGGCGATGATGGACATATTAGTGATCTTGGACGCGTCGAGCGCAGGTGAATCAGCCGCGCTTCCGCCTAGTGGTACTCGTGTGCCGTTCGGGCCGTCGACTTTTCCAGTGGTCAAAATATCGTAAGCCCATTTATTGAGGAGGTTCAGTGAACCCGGCGCTTTCATGGCTAAGGTCTGGGCAATGTTGTCAGGGTTAGTTTTTGCGTTGAGGCTACCAGTGCCAAACATGTTGTACTGCGGACCATAATCGAGCAGATTGAGTTCATGGCGAATATCGTGCGACATGCGGTAGAACACATGGAATACGGCGGGTTTTTGCTGAGCACCGGCTGCCATCGCCCGACTCAGTGACAGTAGCGAGGGACCGCCACGCAGGGCATCATTGATCACGTCGATTGCGTGTAGGGGGCTAGCACCGGTCCGGAGCATCGCATCTTGTACAAAGGACGCAACGTGATTGACGCCCTTATGTTTTAAAAAGCTGTAGGCACCGTATCCTAGTCCTCCGAGGAGGGCGCTGCGCAAGAACCCGCGTCTCTCCATAATGAGGAGTTCTTGGTGTGTTTTCTGATCATTAGCCGCTAGTTGCTTTCTAGACTTGCTCATGAATCTGCCCTCTCTAAATTTTGGGATAAGGTCGCTCGTTGCGACAAAACCTCTATACGGGCAGGACATGATTTCGTATCGGCGCGACCAATAGTAAACTTTAGCTAGTTGATAATTTTTACAACAACTATCCGTGCTATTTATGTTTTTGACTAATGCTTTTTTCTCTTTAGCGGCACTAGTGCGGCAGGTCCGGAGCAAAAATGGGGCCGAGTTTATCAAGTTCAATGCCGGCGCGCCCGCGGAATCCAGCGATATGATATCCGGACGGGGCAATGAATTCGATGGTATGAGGCGTGGGGATACCGCCGCTCAGCGTTTGCCCGTGGGAGGTCTCTAGGCGCAGGTGGTGAATGGAAATGGTCTTGCCGTGTTTGCCGACACCAACTAACACGCGCCGTATATATTCCCCTGGCTCTAGGGCCATTGTTTGATCCGACCCGCCTTGCCCCCCACGGTGAAGCAAAAGACCATCGTGATATTGAACGCTCATCCCGTCTATTCTCAGACCTGATCGCAGCGTCACTTGTTTGATGCGCGCATCTATTGGCAGTTGCTCGGCGTCATCAAAGTAGTGGCCTCCGGTGCCCCCTACTTCCGTACTAAAATCATAAAGGCGTGTGGGAGACGGAGCCTGCTCACTCATCTGTGGGCCAGTGGTTGCGGTGTTCACTGATCCGGTAATGCGTTGGGCCCCACTTGCTACAAACATGCTGTGACCGAGGCGGCATTCGGTGCTGAGCTCTTCGTGGGGGACGTACCAAAATTCAAGGGTGGCGCCGCTATCTCTCAGATCGACAATACCAAATCCGTGGGAGCGACTTTCAAAATATTTGATATGGGGGTTGAAAAGACGGGTCGCCGCCTCAAAGCCCATGGCAGCTACATTCTCGAATGCACCTTTAACTTGCTCATCCAAATTGCCGCGCGTCACGCTGGTTGGGAGAAATTCTACAGCCACAGGTTCACCGTCAATGGCCAGATCAGCGGCAATGGATAAGTGAAGATCGCCCGTAACGACGAGCGTATTTTGGATCCCTGAGTCTTTAAGATGCTGCAGAACGCGGGCCCGGTCAGCTTCGTAGCCGTCCCAGTTAATCGGACAGAGCACTTTCGTGGCGATCTTCCATGGTGCCATCAAAACTTGATTGCCGATGATGCGCCACGTGGCTTTTGACTCTGATAATTTATTAGTGAGCCAATCAAACTGATTGTCACCAAGCAGCGAAATTTGCCCGGTAGCTGCACTCATCCTGCCTCGTCCAATGTGCCGCGTATCCAGCATCACTAAATCAGCTAAATCGCCAAATTTTAGACTGCGGTATATGAGGTTGGGATCCTGCGGATCAGGAGATCGGATCGGCGTCCATTCGTGAAAGGCTCGAATATTGTCAGCACGCGATGCGTTATTCTCAATGTCATGATTATCCCAAACAATCACCCAGGGATGCTGCTGATGAGCCCCCTGGAGGAAAGGATCGCTACGAAAATATCGATATCTCTGCCGCACGGCCTCGAGACTATCGGGGTTCACCGCATTGAGCGGATCTTGCGGCATATTGCGTAGCTCATCAGGATCCGGCACATTGTAGGTATAGTCACCGAGGTGAATGACGGCATCGATATCATTTCTACCGGCGATGACATTGTAGGCGTTGAAATAACCAGACCAAATACTCGAGCAACTCACGACGGCTAAACGCACCTGATCGGTGACCAGCGGAGCTGTTCTCGTTCGACCTACCATGGACCATGTGCCGTTAGCTTTAAATCGGTAGAAATAAGTGGTCCCAGGTCGTGGTAAGGCAGCATCGACCTTAACCGTGTAATCACGGTCGGCTGACGTTTCCGTGAGTCCCGACGCTACAATTTGGCTGAACCCTAGGTCGTGTGACACTTGCCACTCAACGGAAACCTGGGCGGCTTTAATTCCAGAGATCCGAGTCCATATAATCACGCTCTGTGGCAGGGGATCCCCGGATGCCACGCCATGGGCAAAAGTCGTCGCTAGTCTCTCGGCATAGTCGCGGACTTCGAAGTTAGTCTCTGTTCTAAAAGTCCTCGATGCTACTGCGGCGCGTCCTTTACTGCCAACGGCGAACATGCCACCGAGTTTACCGCTGTGCTTAAAAAAATGTCGCCGCGTGCGAACCATAGTGAGACAATCCTGGTAGTCGTTGAAGTTTAGGGAGTCGCAATGCGCCTACCATTTGTCGCATGACCAGTAAGTCCAGGCACATAGGCGTTGTAACGGGTTACTACGGGCTTGTCAGCGCCGAGGTTAGCAGGTGTGAAAACGCCGTTAGCAGCTGCATCCGTCATCGGAAAGAGCGTTATGAGACGACGGCCCTCGACCGCCGTGTCGGCTATGGAGTAAACAAGAATATGCGTCAGCGCAGTGGCTGTACTTGGGACTTGTGGTAGCTTCACTAAGTCAGTGTAGAGCTTAATTGTTCGTGTCCTGAGACCTGCCTTCTGATCTTCTGGTATTGTAACGGTTTCCGTTAAGCGTCGAATCACGAGTTTTGACGTATCTAATGCAACAATCTCTGGTGCCGCACTCGTCAACGTACCGGTCAATTTGTGTAAGCGCTTAGCGTCATCGCGGAAGGCGATTTTCCCAGCTAAAAGTGTCACGTTGGTCAGCAACGTGCCTTGCGGCGGTACTGGCGCAATCGGCCCTCGATTCCAGCCAAAACCTTGATCGATAGTGGGCAAAGTCCAGCGCTCACGCTTGTAGCCATAGGGAGTCACCAAGTTACTTAGTAGGTACCCGTAGGTATGAGCTAGACCTGCATGCACATGGCGGCCAGCCATCGGCACACCAGCTAGCCGACCCACAGCAGTGAGGACCGAGGCATTGACGATTTCCGCCTTAGCGGCCTCGTCAAAATTGATACTTGTGCCCCAGAATCCGAAGATTTGTGGCGTAGTCGCGTCTTTCTTGGCCATCGCCGCAAGAGCTGGCACTCGTGATACCAGCTCCTGATCTGCGCTAGAGCTAGTCGCGATCGCTGCGAGAATGGCATCAGTCTCGTCTTTCCAAGCGGGTCCTTGACTCAGATCGCCGGCCGGTTCTTGACTGGTCCCTTGAATGTGCGTGCAGCCAAACTTTAGTGACGCGATGAGAAGTACTATGGGGAGGTAGATGCTGTGAGTCTTAAGCATGGGAGTCTATCGATACCTATTGTTTGTTTCGTCGGATAAGCGATTGAGAACGAATGGCAGCCCAAGTTGGTTGGGGGTTGTATAGCTCATATGCCCCAAGGCGCGCAGCAAGAAAACCAATCAGCATCTTAATAAACCAGAATTATTGGTTTTATCGGCGCTGCGGCAGGCGTAGTTCGTCCAGGATCAGTCCTGAATGTGGCGCTCTCGTTTGAAAAAGTACGGATGGTCCCGTTGCGTTCCAGTCGATTTCAATAAGGCCAAAATTCCGATCACCGATCAGTTGACTGATGCGGGCGTTATTCGGAATCGGAATCGGTAAAGAGTGGGTAAGGCCACTCGACATGAATTCATAAACGTGGGATCCACCTTCAAGCTCGATCCGTGAGATGTCTGACTGGTGGCGATCGCCACTGATAACGATAATGGGGCAGCTAAGCGCGTTAAGAGCACCGTAGAGGCGCAGCCTCTCTTCAGTAAAACTCGACCAGCCTTCGATGCCAAACCCAACTGAGTTGGCTGTAAGGCTTATGCTACTGCCCAGTAACAGGAGCTCAAAGTCGCCTGTTTTTAACTCGCTCTCAAGCCATTGCCACTGATCTTGACCGAGAATTTGGGGCGCTGTCCGTGAACGGTCCATATTGAAGCGACAGTCGAGCAGGATCACTTTGGTCCGCTGACCTGGGGTACCAAAGACGTAACTCTGATAGACGCCACTGCGATCAAGAAAATCTGGTGTAGCGAGATCAAAAAAGTCAAGAAACAAGTCTTTGCTTGCAACTTTGTCGATAAACTCACCACCTTGATTATTAGAAGCGTAGTCGTGATCATCCCACGTGCCGATGATGGGTGTAGCTGCGGCAAACGATGCGTAGTTTTCGTTAAGGCGCAGGTTTTCGTACTTGAGGCGCCTCGCCTGAATATTGAGGTCATCGGCATAGATATTATCACCTAGGCTAATCCATAGGTCCGGAGCGGTTTTTGTTATGGTCCGCCAGAATGTCTGATCCTTATGGGTGCGGTTGCAGGATCCGAAGGCGATTCTCTTTAGTGTATTGCTTTGGTTTGGTTTCGCCATGCGCGGCAACCGGAATGCCGTTGCAATCGCTCTACCGGAAAACATGGCAGCTGCAGTCGCGACACTGCTGGTCCGCACGAATTGGCGTCGGTTCATAAAGTTATCTCGCATCCTGTCGTCTGATCTTTGCTGACATGATAACAGAAGATCATTAAATCTGTGCAAAGGATGGGAGAAGATTTTGTGTTAGGATGAATCTCTAATCGTTTAAAAGTGACGCAGCGTGGAGGTCTATAACCTTGCAATCATCGGTTGATAAGTTTTTCAATGGCGCCACCAAATGGCGTGACGAAATGGTGATGCTTCGCGCCGTTGTGCGCTCTGTGAAACTTGATGAGAACATCAAATGGCGTCTGCCTTGCTACAGTCATGAAGGGCACAATGTAGCCATCATCCAGCCGTTCAAGTCCTGTCTCGCACTGATGTTTTTTAAGGGAACTTTGCTTAAAGACGCCAAAAAAGTCTTGGTTGAAAACGGACCTAATTCGCAAGCTTCGCGGCGCCTAGAGTTTCGCGCGGTGGCTGACATAAAAAAGCAGTCAGTCCTGATCAGATCTTATCTTATTAACGCGTTCGAAAGTATGTAGACGTCAAGCAGCGTAGCGAGTTGACTCTTTCGCGAAGAACGAGCGGACTTTCTCCTCATCCTTCTGGATGCGCCGTAGACCTCCGACAACCTTACTCTTCA
>VGTI01000019.1 GCA_016874735.1 Deltaproteobacteria bacterium | reverse complement strand
CGATTGCTGAATAATTGAATAAGGAACTAGTGGATGATTGGGCGAACCGAAATATCACGCGATAAAGTGCAACTTTCCGTCAGCGCAGCGTAACTTTTTATGGGTAGGATTATGTGTCAAAGCACAACTTTTCTGCTTGACTAGGGGCCTTACAGAAGACGCCAACTAAGCAGAACTCGCGAGATACTTCGTACTCGCTCGGGCGCGTGACTTATATCTCCGCCGTGAACGACTGACTTTTACCCATAAGTTAGCGCGTCTAAAAAGTCCATTCGCTCGGCGAGACAGCGCCATCCCCTCCAGATGCTCTGCATGCCAGGGTCGCCGTCTCCCGTCCTCCCCAAAAAACCGCCAAGCCGAGCAACGATAAGCAAGGCTTCTCCCAAAGTCATTGTCCGCGACGCTTTTATTTTTAGCTTCTTCGCCGAGACAAGTAACACCTTTATGCCATCCTTATCAATAACTGAGGCTGCAAGGGTGCTGGGAGATATTCGACCAAATTTATACAACCAAAATATGAACCAAGAAACTATTGAAAGAACCGTCGCGAAGTTTTCAATCCTCTGGCGATTTGCCAGTCTCGCAGCCTCGACTTGAAAACCCGATTTTAAAATTCGGTGAAAGCATTCAATTGCCCACCTGTGGCGATAAACTTTTACGACATTCAGAACTTCTTCCACACTACCGCATGGCAAATTTGTGAACAGACGCCAGTGGATCGGATCATCATTACGGTCAGTCTGCCGCACATCTACGACTGAGACCTCAATCGGCTTCAAAACGCCGCTCTGTGCCGTTGGCAGCCGTTGTGGCGGTCTTAATGTCGTCGTGAGATGTCTTATCTCGCACTTGATCTCGACGCCATCGACGTCAAATGCAACTGTCAACAACGCATTGGCATTCGCAATCAACTTTGTGAGGGTTGGTGTTTTTCCGCGTCGCGTAACACCTTGAGTCAATCTATCACTTTTTGATCTTACGACAAAACTCGATGCCTCAGTCGCACTAAGGTGCAGAAATTCATAGATATCAGCCTCTCGATCTGCGACGTGAATGATCGAAGTATTATGCGTGCGAGCCAATTTATTCAGTGACTGAAGATGATCTAGCCAACGGTAGCTCACCTTTTTATTGATAGGGAACGTTTTGTTAATTCCCCGTTCGTTCGTGTTTTTTTGCCCACGTCCTGCCTTTACATCATCAAATGTGAAGAACGTTTGTTTGGCTATGCCGAGAGGCACTCCATCCATATTTAATGCAAGGGTTGAGTGTAGCATCAAGCCCTTGACACCTTGATCATAGTCCTTACTGGCTTTTAGGCGCTGCCCAAGGTCTTTGATACTTGGGAACTTAGTGTAAATTAGGTCCGTCGTATCTTGAATTGCCAAGATCGGCCTACCGTCGTTAGCGGCGCGCTCGCACGTATTTTGAATATGGTTTGCTAAGATTTTGTCCGGTTTTACGTTTTCATTCTGAAAGAACCTGTACGCACCTTTGCTAGCAGCAAAGCTGCCGCACGCGGCATTGATCGAGGCTTTCGGATGCTCGCAAATGGACGAAGCCAACTTCACCACACGAGTAGTCAATCTCGCATCCCCGAAGTCACAACGGCTCAGCTCGCCGCCAATCGTGCAAGTCATAAATCGGAATCCTTTAAGAGGTGTTCCGATATTTATACAACGAAATTATTGGGTTGCAAACTTATGGGTAAAAGTCAGTCGTTTACGGAGGGTGAGGACGTCAAGTAGTGCATCAAACGTGCCAGTCGGCTCAGCATTCGTGGATAGATTCTGCTGCATTTCCCGCAATCTAGTCACTGATCTTGGAGTCCAAAAGGCATCGAGCGTTTACCGCGATGGGATTTAACACAGCTTTTCCGCTTTATGAGCGCGACGTTTAGCACCACGACGCCCGTAGAACCATGCACAAAAACTCGTTAGAATATCGTTCATGTCTTGAACTAAATCGTCATCGAGTTCTTGTTCGTCGACCGTTTAATCCTGACCCAACTTCCCTAATGACTGCGCTAACCAGCAATTGTCTGCCGACTGCATAACTAGTCAATTTTGCTCGACGATAATCGTGCCAGTTGGGAGCTGAGTAGCAGGAATGGAGAGTTTATTTTTTGCCTCATGCGCCAACTATGAAGTTGTTAGCAGCTCGCAGCCCCTGACATGACTGCTCCAGCATACAGATGTCAGCCTCGTACTGAGTACCGCCATCCTCGGTAGTTAAACACCCTCGCACTCACTGACATCTGCATGTCTTTGGTTTTTTGCGCCGTAGTCTTTCATCTTCGGCTCCTCAGGACGAAGGAGCTACCGAATGGAGTTACTAGATCCCAAAAACGATGCGGTATTTAAATACATGCTGGCGGGTGATGATACTGAAGATCTGCGGATCAGTTTACTGACGGCGATCTTAAGACCAGAGTAACCCATTGTAACAGCCACGGTTAAAAACCCGCATCTACCCAAGAAACACATACGGGACAAAGATACCGTGCTCGATATCCTGATGGAGCTCAGTGACGGTAGGCTTGTCGACCTAGAGATGCAGATGGCATGGCGTTCTTATATCCCGGAGCGAGCCTATTATTACGGCAGTCGCGTGATCAATGCGCAGCTGAGTCGTGGGCAGCGCTACCAAAGCCTGAAGCCGGTCTCGACTATATTCTTGCTCAATGCCATCGGATTCCCTGAGGCGCCAGCGGACCACGGCCACTATGTGTTTAGCATGAAAGAGCAGTCAAACCTGGCCCAGCTGCCACCCCTATTTACCATGCACTTTGTCGAGATTCCCAAAATCATCCGCAAGTTGCCAGCCGCCCTTCACTCGCAGGAAGACTTGGCTTTGGCACTTTGGTGTCAATTTTTGTATAGTCCTCATCAATTAGGACTCGCAGGACTCGATGAGGTGATAGCCACCATGCCAGCAGTGAAGAAAGCCAAAAAAAGCTAGAAGAAATCTCCGCCGACGAGGAGAAGCGGGAGATAGCCCGCATGCGCGAGCGCGGTCGTCGTGACTACGAGAGTGATCTCGAGTACGCACTGACACGTGGTAGGGCTGAGGGTATGGCAGAGGGTGAAGCGAGGGGCAGAGCAGAGGGTATAGCAGAGGGCGAACGAGTAGCAAAGATCTCACTGCTGCATGGGCTTCTGGGCAATGTTGCCACGTCGGGATTATCAAGTAAGGAGCTTGCAACCCTTTGCGGACTGAGTGTGGACGAGGTTGATAAGCTGCGCGCTAAAGAGCGCTAGGCGGATTTTAGTTCACGTTGGTACAACGTATCCCGTCTTGAAATCGCAAACGCTATGGAGTTAGCTCGGGCTGGTGCCGTAAAACCATGCCGTAAACGACATCTTTTCACGGCACCATTAATACCGCAGTTTTCCGAATTTGATAGATGACGTGCCTTTTTGTTGCCGATCAAATGATGTGAATATTACGTGGTGTAATAATCAATTTTGCTCGACACTTATCACCGTACACGGATTGCCAATTCTTTTTTTCAAAAGTTCAGGCCACTTACCATATTTTTCTAAACTTTCCGAATAATCCTCCGATAAGTCGGCATGTACTTAGAGGTAGCCCACTGTTCCTGATCACAGCGACCTGACACTTGTCACTAGCCGACAGGACTGAAAAGGTAAAGGCGGCCTCAGCATGTGGCAATATCGAACCTCGAACGGTCAACGGTCTCTAAACTCATTAGTGTCTACCTTTGCTCTCACGTTCGCCGTATCAAACTGCGTCCTATGCGGCTGCCACCGCTTCCAGCCAGAACAACAAAAGAGCGTCACATCTGTCATAGAAAATTCGAACGCGAGATCCGGTGTCGGCTCGTCTAGGGATGGCTTGGAAAAGCCTTCAGCTGACAAAAATTGCCTCGGCATAGTGGGGGGCGCACCAACTGTTGAGTTTCCCAATGTGGGACTAATCGGAAACGTCGACGGTTTCTGCACGGCTACTATTCTGAGTGATAATACAATGCTCACCGCGAGCCACTGTTTGGAAGACACCCCCACTGGCGACGTGGTTTATTTCCCGGGCAGTAACTACGACCAGGTCAGCCTACAGAATGACGTTGACCGTACCATTCCGCCTCTCAAGGCTATTATTGGGTCGCGCGCCCTGACGAACAAGAATGTAGCGCCTTACACCGACGGTGATCTTAGTGAGGCCGGTAAAGATATTGCAATCTTGATATTTCCAGCGGGGACATTCACCACGGTGACGAAGATCGTGCAGGCTCCCTTGACACCAAATCAGGAAGTCTCCTTGGTCGGCTTTGGTGAGACCAATGCACCTTTGTCGCAAAACAACACCCCAAAGGAAATAAGCCTCATAAAGCGCTACGGAAAAAACCGGATTGCATCCACGCCCGCAGAATACCGCCAGCAGTTTGGTTCAGACTTGTACCTGGTCTTGGGGGACGGTAGCTCTGACGGGAAAACTCAAACAAACACCGCAACCGCCGGTCATGGCGACTCTGGCGGTCCCCTTATAGTCGGGAACACTGTTGCAGCAGTTGCAACTAGCGGCGGCAATCTACCGCCCGAGGTACGACCTTATTTTAAAAATGCCGAGGCAGTCAGCACGTTTGCCTCCCTAGGCTCAGCATTCGCCCGTCGATTCCTTAGTGAAGCCATTGCTGCTGGCGCGAAGATTTCCTTCATTGACACCTCACCCCTTACACCGAGCGGTACCGCTGCAGCAGCGCCGTCTCTCTGCTCTAACAGGCCTTAAGTCCAAATACCTTCAAATAGCTCGATGAATTTGCGCAAGTATGGGGTCGAGAATCCTATGAGAATACAAGAGACAATTGAATGCGGATGTTACTTTATTCTGATCTCGTTGATGTCTGGTTGTGGCCTATTTAAAAAAGGAAAATCAATTGAAGCTTCCGCATCAGAGCAGTCTCCTCAGCCGCTGCCGTTTGAGGCAAGTCTGCTTGGGCCCGATGATTTGAAGGTCAGTGAAGGATATGCTGTTATTGAAACTTCAGGTTTAGATGTTATAGACGGTCTAAACAAAGAGAGTCTCTTCCACTTCAATAACAAAGAAGATAATACGAGCGAATCAACTGGTGACTCGACGCCGGGTAGTTGGCGAGATGAAAATTGGGATTGCTTCTCAATGGCTGATGCCGCATTCGAATCTAACAAAGTTTCGGCTCGATTGATGACAATAGTTGATGGGTCAGACTGTGTGAAGCAACAGTATAAGGAACTAGGAGTTGAGGTTGTCAGTGTAAAAGCCACCCGTAGGTTCCGTTATTATTACAAATGTACCTTGGGGGACATCAGCGTAGAGAACGGCAAAAAACTCTATGATTTTGAAAAAGCCGCGAGAAACGACTCCTGTATTCAAGGATCCTACATATATCAGGACGTTATAGATCTCGACGCTACGACTATTAGAGAAGGTGTAACATCAGTGGCGAAAAGGCGTACCGTCCGACAAATGGCGTCTACGGATTTTGCTCAAAGTAGTTTTTTGCGGTCGGGATCTAATTATTCGGTTTATTCGATTGGAAATGGCACAACCTATTTTAGGAAGACGGAGAAATCACTCAAAGGTTCTGCCCCCGGCACTGAGACGATAGAAACCAAGAGCGCAGATGTCACTCAGTATAAATTTCACGACGTAAATGCTGAAGTGTCGGCCAGTAGTAATATTTGGTTTGATAACGGAAAAATCGATGTCGTTCGTAATAATTGGACGGGGACGTTAGTCTTCCGAGGGACTAAAGTTTCGCCAAACTATACGGTCACGTCTAGTGGCACAAATGAAAATCTAACTGGATCATTAACTACTGTAGAAACAAAGTGAGTCAAAGGCTAGTCTGGTAGTAAGGACATGAGCCACCGGCACTAAACTGCTTATACTAACTGGGGCTTGAGTAAACGCGCTAGCGCGCCAATACTGATCCCCTTGTTTACAAGATCTCGAGCATTTTACTGTAAGTTAGCGGCAAGACGTTTTAGTGGCCGGATTCCAGCCTCAACCGTTCTTGTTGGCGGCATTTCGGTAATCGTAATAGTTACGTCAGTAAGTGATTCGTGATCTGGAAACAGTGGGTCGAGTGTGTGGGCGCGCCCAACACGGCCTGAATCTCCTATCGTTATATCGTTCGGGTATCGGCAAGGTGCAGCAAACTTAAGGATTTTTGACTTAT
Organism: Deltaproteobacteria bacterium; assembly: GCA_016874735.1. Classification (NCBI taxonomy): domain Bacteria; kingdom Pseudomonadati; phylum Myxococcota; class Myxococcia; species Deltaproteobacteria bacterium. Next base: position 62,860 of record VGTI01000019.1, on the reverse strand, counting down.
CTGAATTTGAACTCAAGTTTTTCTAATAAATGCCGATAAGTGAGTTATCAAATTCGGATAGTTAGAGATTCCGCAAAATACTTGGTTGGTAGGCGATGCTGGCAGCCGTTTAGAGGAGGAGTTTGCGACTATCCTTTTGCTCTCAGGATGGCTTGCAATGACTCCGATTTATTTACTTGAGCGCTACATTCCAGACTACATTTCGTTAAGTCTGCAGCTAGCTCTGATCTACGTGCTATCGACCATAAGCTTTGACCTAGTCCATGTAGTGCTACACAGGTTCGCAAAGTCTAAACACGGCGTATTGCGTCGTTTAGGGATGCTGCACGAGACGCATCATCAATGGTTTGGACCCAGCCTGCAGCATGAGCGTTCGCTGGACGTGTTAAATATCATGCACCACAGGGTGCCAGAATATTTGAACCAACTGGCAGTCACACTGCTCTTTCTCGCAGTGTGTAGCCCTGTGGCGGTGGGACTGATCGCACTGGTCCACACCATCGCTCTTGGCGTTACAATTGCTCAGCGTGGCGTCGATATAAATCACCAACCAAGCAGCAGACTGAAACATCCGCGAGGCCATATTTTTGTCGGCCCGAGTTATCATTACCTCCATCACGTTTATGCTGAATCCCACATGGGATCATTCGTGCAGACCCTAGACAAGATAATGGGTACCTGTGTGCACCTGGAGGGTCAACGCATCGTGATGACAGGAGCCTCTGGAGCCTACGGCAGTGCGATGAAGGCGCTGCTTGAGGATTCAGGCGCCGTCGTCATTCCGCTTAAATACGGTCAAGACTATGACTATAACGACTACAGTCGGATCTTGGACGTCCTCAGCTCTGCTGACATCCTGGTGCTAGCCCACGGTGTTAAGTCTGGGCCAACGATGGCGGCAAACTGCAATTCGTTTGTGCAGATGATCGAGTTGTTCAAGGATCTGACCAAGGCACGTTTGATACCGCCGCAGGTTTGGGCTGTCGGCTCAGAAATCGAGCTCCATTCATCCTTTGGTATACCTGAACTAGAGGCTTACGCGCAATCAAAGCGCGCCTTTGCAGCCCACGCCAAGAATTACTACCGCGATGAGGACATCCTTTATCGTCACATAGTTCCCTCGGCCTTCACTTCTCGCATGGGGCGAGGCCTCATATCAGCCTCACTCGCCGCTTGGTGGACCATGTGGCTCATCCGACGTGGATGCAGATACGTGCCGGTCACCTATACGGGGGTTGCCTACGTAAATTATCTAAAATTTCTCTCGATTCCCGGGATTTTCTCGCAAAATACTCAGTCCGGTAAAAATACTGCAGGGGTAGGTATCGTAACAACGCATCCAGTCATTGGAGATGATTATCAGATCAGTGCGTAATTAAGTCCAGAAATTTAAAGATCATTTAAGAGGTAACACCAAATATCAAATTTAATAGAGGAGCATCGATCATGCAGAATAAAAAAGTAAATAGGATTCTTATTGCAACTAGTATCACCATGTCTCTAGCGGTAACGTTTGTGGGCTGTGGATCACAAAATCTGACGAAGGAAAAAAAATTAACGGCAGCGACAAGTGATCAAGAATCAAAAAAAACCCAAACTGATAAATCGACTAATTCCAGCTTATCCTTGGCAACGCCTCCGGATCTTCCCTCAGATGTGGATGAGGTGGAAATCAGCCTGTCACGGGTCACGATGTCATTCGAGATAAATAAAAAATATATACTACCCGTGACTTATTTATTTACGCTCGATGGCCAGCCGATCCAGATAAAAGATCTCGAGGTAGGAGATTACTTGATCACTGTAACATACAAGAAAAGCGCTACCGCAAGCGTCTACTCCACTGGCCAAGGGCGCGCCACTGTCGAGGCAGGTAAACTTGCTACCGCGCAGATTGCTATGACAAAAGTGGATGACGCAACCGGTGGACTAGTCATCGTGCCGCAAGATGGCAAAATTGTTTGTCCGGCGATTGCCAAGGCTCCAGTGTGTGTGTGGCTCGGCGCGCCAGTTGTCATTTCCGGAGCATTGGTTGTGGGCGTCCCTCAAGGGCGCAAGGGTAGGTGGTATTCTTACCAGAGAAAAGCGAATAGTTGCGAATATGAGCCACTACCGGATCACTTAGAGGTGCTTCCATCTAATGAGTGCTGGTGATGACTAGGATCTAATACTATTGCGTATGGACTTGACGTGACTAACGACAAGAAAACAATCAAAATCTTCGGTCGTGACGTCACTCATGCTCCCATCGCCACCAGTAGAGCACCCTCCGCAATTGTCCACAGCACCAGCCATCGATGCACTAGGTGTCATTGCATGGGGTAGCCCAACAAACTTGATCGCGTTTGTCAGCAGCCGAAGATTTTTCTAGCCAGAACTAGCTGGGTGTCGAGGCCAGTCTGCAGCGAGGCTAAGCAGCCGTCGCTTGCTGCGGCATCTTTGGCCTCATCTAGGCACTTGCTAAAGGTCATATTGGCGGAGGCGCGACTACCTTCGGCGTAACTTGCAAAGCGCTCCTGCTGCTCAGAGCAAGAGATAGCTGCCGCTTGTGCCTGGGAGGCCGTAGTGGCTTCGGCTGCAGATTTGCGAATCGCTTCTTTTTTTACTGAAAGTTCGTCTTTCGGGGCGGCGCCAGGAGTCGCTGAAGGAGTGTTTTCGGCACTGCCGTCCGTGTCCTTTTTCACGCCACGGCTTAGTTGCTCGATTGGTCCGCATGACAGCAGCGAAGCGATGGTTAGGAGGCCCATTAAACGTTGTAATTTCTGAATTTTAGTGTATTTCTCTTGCATCTTAAAATCCCCTATAGTTTTGATTTGTTTAGTTATTCATGGGTGTTAAGACGACCCGATCCGGTAACTTTGGAAAACCCCTCTCACGACATGCCTGGGGGTCGTAGATGTGCGAAAAGCATCTTTTCAGGTCTTCGCGCGCGGCCTTTATCACGGCACTAGCATGGTTGAAAAGAGTTTTTTGAGGGTCTGGTACTGAGCTTGCTAGTGACACACCCGTTAACGTGTCGGTAATAAATTTTTGTTTGTAGGATGAGTACTTGCGTTGTTCTACAAGCTCGAGGTCGATTTTTGACAGTACTTTCGCGTGGAAATCGGCATCAATTATAGCGGTGTAGGGCATCGTTTCGAATTCAACGGGAGTTGCCGTAGCTTGGGTGCTCTTGGTTACGTAGTTGACGGCACTCTCTACGAGTGTGGCTTTATCTTTGAAATCGTAATTCCCAACTCCACCGTATGAGTCTACCTCTATGTGACAGCCGTCTGTTGATTTAACCCTAACGTTATCCAATAGTGTTTGTATCTCGGCGCTAGCAGTTAGTGCCTTAAATCCGCCCTCAGCTTTTATTTTAGATTCCAGGGCCAATTTCTCCGTCGCTGATGCAGTTTCGCAACGCATGACCGGGATCACACCAGCAGCTTTGCGAACACCGCTGACAAATCGGTCTCCGCAGGCTTTGAAGAAGTTAGAGGGGGAATCTGCAAAGCGGGGTATGACGTTCGGTGCGATATTAAAGTGTTCCATAACCTCAGGCGCGAATGTGCTAGATACATTTAACACGATGTAACGTTGGTAGGACATTCAACCCCCATTGCCCCAGCACCCGGGCTTGCTTCCTGGGCCAACCTTCCCACCTCCGCAACCCACTGTCTGCCTAAATGGCAGGATTTCTCCGTACCAGGCGCCATTGTGGCCACCGTGACTACGAGCATTCTCCGCGATGTCCTTTAGCATCAGCTATCGAGGCAATAGGGCACCCCAGCCCATGAGCTAACTGGACTCCGCCTCGTCATCCAGCACATGCCTCGCTTAACTCGGTGTCCACTACACTGAGGAAGGTTATCAGACTCACAGTGGAACTCCCCCTGCTCGCAGCGCGGCGGCGCCCTGGGCGGAGGCTCGTAGTCTAGGCCAAGGTGTTTTAGATAGCGTCTCGCTTGCATAAGGTCGGTGACGGCGCAGACCTTGACGAGATCGCCTCCACATTGGCCGCATTTGGTGACGTCAATCTTAAGCACCTGGGCGAGCATTTTTGACCAGGTGTAGTTCTTGAACTCACTCTTTTTCTTGCCCTCCGCTGCATCATCACCAAACTGGAATCCCTTCTTAAGCTCCGACCTGAGGGTTATGTCTTTCCGGTAAGGAGATTTCGGTGCAAATAAACTGGAGAAAGGGGGCTCACCGTACGAGATGGCTGCGCGGTGGGGGAATGAGTGCCACCAACTTCCGGGTGAACTCGGTCGGCGTGAACACAAGATGCGTAGTGCCATTAGACCACGGCGTTTTGAGTGCAAGCTTGACGTCGCCGTTTGCTAGTATCTCAAGATGGTCGTTGGATAGTGGGCTCCTGGCTATGTATTCGATCAGTTTGTAAAGTCGGTCACGAGCGTGTGTATTAATGGATTTGTTGGCGTGGAGTGAGAAGCCGTTAACTGAGTAGCAGCGCTTGCCTTTAGCCAGCGGCACTTCGCCCTCATAGCCGAAGCCACCGCCGATCTTTCGGACGTAATTGCCGGCATTAGGGCCAAAGGCGATTTTGCCGCTTATCGATGCTGCTAATGCGGCGGTAGTAGAGTGTTGCTCCTATTCCAAGATCCGGGGACGTTAGAGACAGAGCATTGGGAACCAGATAAAGCGTGAACTACCGCTCCCCCTAAAGGGGTAAGGCTTCCGATACTTGCTTGAAGCCGAAGCTTCTCGCTTTCTCATCTTTTTTAACGCTTCGCCGTCCTTGCCAGATTCGCTTCGCTAAGCTGGTCTTATGTGGACTCCACGTCCGATACCCGCCTTGCAGCGAGCAACCCCGTTCCAGGGTCTAAAATGATTTGTACGCTAGAAAGTTATGTCAGTTTTAATCCGCGCTAGCGGGGTGAGTGTAGCCACGCACAAGTACACTCGACACAACACTAAGGTTTTTACCGATGCCATGTTTTGGGCATCGAACCCGTACCTTACTTGTCAAAGAGCGGAGGGATAATATTCGATGCAATTTACTTATACAAACGGATTTAGCGGCGGTATTCGCTAACGCGAAACCTTAGTGGATCGCCTTGACCGCCCCATAAATAAGGCGGATTGCGGCGATCATTTGTTCGAACTACCTACAGTGCCACCGAGGCCATCGGTGGCAGTGAGAGTGGGTGCGCCTTCTTTGCTGTCGCGGTAGAAAACTATGGATGGTGGGTCTACCACGCTAGCGTCACGTACCATTGCGTCAGTAGTGACTCGGGTACAGTTAGCGTCCGAGTAGAAAGCCCGGACAGTTTCGACCGTTAGATGGCAGCAAGCCTGGTCAGCGCGGGCCTTGACCCGATCGTGAGCTGCCTTCGGTCGTGCTCAATATCTGAGCATACCTGCCTCCCCAAGGCGACAGTCGAACTAGGCGTCCATTCTGTTCGGGAGCCGTTGTGGCCCTGGACTATTATTATTAAAACAGCAATCCCGAGGTGATTTAACGCAATGTAATTATTAGTCTTTGTTTGCGCCCCGCAGACGTGGATACAAATCACTTAAAGTATGTATGTACAAATTCCGATACTATGTATGTACAGACTTTTGCGGAGGACAAATGATTGATAAAGTTTTCCAGTCCTTGGATCGAGATATTGCGCGACTGAATCAGACACTTAGAAAAGATGGCGTGGCTGAGATTCCAAGATTTTTCATTAAACTGCTGGGTCAGACTGCCGTTATCGCAGCCAAGCTTGATATCCCTGTATTTGCTACCGCGGATGTCGACGCTTATGCCAATTTCACTTGGTTAGCAAAGGAGCGATTCTGTGCGATTTTAGCCGAGGAAGGACTGCATTACGATGAGCTTTCAAATGAGATTTGGATGCCGCGGGAAACCACTTATAGCTCAATCTATAGTGGGTTGACCTTTGATGGATACCGAGCTGATTTGGAGTACGTCTTAATATCAAAGGCTTTGAAGGCTAAAGCGAAGAATCGCGTTCTCATAAGGGACTATCTAGTGGCCGGGGCCAGTCCTCTATTTTTAAATCTATGTAAGATATACGGCATAGATTTGGAGGAATTTGTGTGAGTATCTCACCCAGCTTAAAAAAGCGCCTTCAGGCATCAGCTGACAAAGCTAAGTCAGCGCGACAAAGCAGCAGATTTAAGAAAGTTCTTGGTAAATTAGTCGCGGATGGACTGATACAGACAAACCAAGTGTACGCGCCAAGTCGCGGCAAAATCTCAATTAAAGATTGTCTTTGGGCGGGTGAGTTTGAACAGCGAATCCTAGAATTACTGCCAGCTTTAGTTCTGAAGCGCCCTGGTATTTTTTCGGACTTAGAGCATCTACCGGCGGATTTGCTAGGAGTCATAAAAGCCTTACGTAGAGGGGAAGCCACGGAAGATTTTCGATCTGTACCCGCAGCTTCCTACCGCCAATGGGTGGCGAGAGTCGGACACAAGGGAAAAGAACCTACACTTTTAAAATCATTTAGATTCAGTCAGGCGGACCTCGGCTGTCTTCGTGACCTTAGTGAGTTAGGCTACAGTGAATCGGACGCAGTGCGCATGGGTCTAAAATTGATGTGCGAAAAGTTTCTGGGCGAGGGCGAACCAACTGATATGAGGGCGACAAAAATATGAACTACCCCGACCAATCCTCACGCTCTCTTGCAAGAGCGTTCCGGTATGGTCAGAGTTTCGTGCTTCAAAGGGCGGGTAACCCCACCCTCCACACCTAAGGACGGTTCCCGTCCCGTGACACAGCCTGTTAAAGCATAATTCAAAATCACACGTGCAGCATTCACATCCCGATCAAGCGTGAGCCCACAAACACATGCGTGCGCGCGCTCAGACAAAGCCTTCTTTTGGACAGCTCCACAACCGGAGCAGCTTTGCGATGGTTTGACCTTCCTGGTTGGTATTTCGATGTAGGGAATACCAGCGTCTGCCGCTTTGAACTCCAACAATGCGAAAAATTTGCCAGGCGATGTATCAAGGATACTGCGATTTATCCCTTTCTTATAAACACCACCGTGGGCTGTCATGCCCTTGATGTTCAGAGCCTCTGTAGCCACTAGTCTGGACTCACGTACAATACGGGCGCTGGTTTGGTGGAGAAAATCATCATGCTGATTAGCCAGCCTCTCATGACAGGAGACCACCTTCAGCTTGGCTTTGGCCCTGTTCCTGGACCCCCTCTTTTTGCGGGACAACCGACGCTGCGCTTTCTTTAAATGGCAATCGTACTTTTTAAAGTGACGCGGATTGGCGACGAGGCGCTGGGCGTTGTCGTCACCAACGATGGTGACAAACGTGGCAGTACCCCAATCAATGCCGACTGCCGCTGTGCCACTTGCTCGATATGGCCGCAGCGTCGCAAAGGTGATCGACGCAAACCACTTTCCGCTACTCTTACGTATGATCTCAACGGTCTTAGGCTGGCCTGGATCGCGGCTGCTCCTAGCCTGATCCATAAACATCGGTCGACCACGTGCCTGTAAATTACCTACGCCACTGAGGTGCAGCGTGCCATGTACGTAATCCGCATTAGGCTTGAACTTCCAGCCATCCCCATGCGCCGCATATCCCCAACCTTTAAAGCGGTCGAAGGCTTTGAACCTGGGAAATCCAGGAGCAGCCTCTCCCGCTCTCAAGCGTCTAAAAAAGGCCTGGTACGCCCTCTCAAGACGTCGCAGAGTCACCTGCTCTGACTGGGCATTAAGGGCGGCATATTGCGGGAATTCAGCCCTTAGCTGTGTCAGCTCTTTAGCTTGGTCGTAGTAGTTGAGGCTCTTACCACAGCGACGATAAGCATCAATGCGCTGCTCCAGTGCCGCGTTGTAAAGGCGCTGATGGAGACGCATCATCTCGACCATTTTATTTGCTTGTTTGGTCGAGGGGTAAATGCGGTATGTAACCTTGCGCTTGAGCAGTTCCATAACCACAACAACTAAAACTACAACTGTGGTGAATTAAATGCTTCAACAAGGCGATAATCTCACGACTTGGGGAACATTTCGAGCGACTTCATTCTCATCAAGAAAAAAATATAAGTTTAGCATCATGGACCGCTCACTTCGCTTTGCGAAGCTCACGGTGTGTCGGCCTTCACCACCAACCAAGCCCGAGACGCTAAAGCGTCCTACGGTATGGTTGGAGTACTGGCCGACTTCCCAATAGGGCACCCCAGCCCATGAGCTAACTGGACTCCGCCTCGTCATCCAGCACATGCCTCGCTTAGCTCAGGTGTTCACTCGACCAGTCATCAGACTCAAAGTGGAACTCTCCCTGCTCGTGTCTAGGCGGAGCCCTCGGCGGAGGCTCGTAGTCGAGACCGACGTGTTTTAGGTAGCGCCTAGCTTGCATGGGATCGGTAATGGCGCAGACCTTGACGAGATCGCCTCCACATTGGCCGCATTTGGTGACGTCAATCTTAAACACCTGAGCGAGCATTTTTGACCAGGTGTAGTTCTTGAACTCACCCTTTTCCTTGCCCTCCGCTGCATCATCACCAAACTGGAATCCCTTCTTAATCTCCGGCCTGAGGGTTATGTCTTTCCGGTAAGGAGAGTTGCCTGATCGGCCCCGAAAATTGTCTGTTTTTTGACCTCGAACCGAAATGGAGTTGACCGCTGATTGTCCTGGAAAAGCATTCAACATCCTAGAATAATTGACTTCTATCGCTATTCGTGAAATTATCCAGTTAAAGTGGGGAATTTCATGAATCTACCGCAACTAATTGATCGTAAAGAGTTAATCACGGCTGTTAACGAGGCTGTCGCGGCCTATCCGGTAGTCGCACTACTCGGACCGCGCCAATCGGGCAAGACTACACTTGCGAGGTCTGTGTTTAAGGCGACGGTACCCAAGGCAGAGCAAGTCAGCAACTACTTCGACCTCGAAGATCCAGAGTCTTTGCTGCGCCTAAGCGAACCCAAGCTGGCACTAGCGGGACTTCGAGGCCTGGTGGTGATCGACGAGATTCAGCGGCAGAACAACTTATTCCCGCTTCTACGGGTGCTCGCTGATCGTGATGATAGACCTGCGCACTTCCTCATTCTAGGCAGTGCTGCGCCCGATCTAGTCCGGCAGGGTGCGGAAACACTGGCTGGTAGGATCAAGTATATCGACGTGACGCCATTTGCTCTGGGTGAGGTCGGGCACGAGGCCTTGCCAAATCTCTGGTTGCGAGGTGGTTATCCATTGTCCTTCTTGGCATCCAATGACCGTGCTAGTGCAGACTGGCGCGAGCAGTATATCCGGTCATTTCTCGAGCGAGACTTAGCCATGCTTGGCCTAAGTGCACCGCCCACTGTCATGCGACGACTTTGGACTATGCTCACGCATTACCACGGACAGACAGCCAATTTGGCCGAGCTTGCCAACTCACTTGATTTGTCGCAGACCACGGTTAAGCGGTACATCGATATTCTTGTCGATACCTTTATGCTGCGACGCCTCAATCCTTGGCATACAAATATTGCTAAGCGACAGGTGAAATCGCCGAAAATTTATCTGCGCGATTCCGGCCTACTGCACAGGCTGATCAATGTCACAACCGCTGCAGACTTGGCGGTTCACCCTATGCTCGGCGCATCTTGGGAGGGCTTTGCCCTTGAGGAATTGATCAGGCGCCACGGCTGGCGAGCCGATGATTGTTTCTTCTGGGGAGTCCACGGCCAGTGCGAGCTTGATCTCGTAGTGGCGGAAGGTCAGGATTTACGAGGATTCGAAATCAAATACACTCTCGAACCTCGAGTCACGCGCTCTATGAAGGTAGCCATGGAGTCGCTAGGCCTCAGTCAGCTGCAGGTGATCTACCCAGGAGAGATCGCTCGTGCTTTGGGACCAGGAATTGAGGCCGTGCCGCTTTAACGCAGGCGACTTTTCCTAGATGACGTTTGGTTTATATTTTTTGGGCGAATTAACTCAAAAATCCTGCTTTGCCATTAGACCTGGGTCTTTTTAAAAAGACTTCAATCGCAGCACTTGCGTCTAGTGTGCAGATCATCTTCGCCGGTCTTCCTGAATCAGTTCCGTTATACCGACACCGCTCGATCTAGTTTCTACATTGCTTAATCGAATTTTTTTTAAGGCCGGGTTAAACGCTGAAAACTGAACCGGCATTATAGCCAAACGCGATTTTACCACCAATCGACGCTGCTAATTCGACGGTGAGTGATTAATTAGTGCATGAAATATCTCGAGAAAGCTTTACATGCATCAAAAATACTCACTAGAATACCCAAAGAGATTCAAGATGAATTTTTATATTGCGTTAAATCTTCTGATTTAGTATTGTAAATATCTACTCGCCCCTCACAAAACTGAGGCCGATTTGGCTAAGAACCTAGCAAATCTCGAACTATTGCGGCCGTTTAACTTCTGGCAACCCGGAGAGCGGGCGGCGCGAGGAATATCCCGAAGCTACTACCTGAGCTCGCTGCAGTCGTTTACTAAAACTGATGCTCTCATTGTCGTATCGGGCCAGCGCCGCTCCGGTAAGAGCTACATTCTTCGTCAATATATCGATATTTTGACTGCCCAAGGCGTGCCACCGGAAGACATTCTCTACCTCAATTTCTTCCTAGATGATTTGAGCCCGTTAAAGTCTGGCAAGGAATTTAAGAGGGTTCTTGCCGCATGGGAAACAGAGGTTGCCAGCCATGGCCAAAAGCGTCGCTACTTGATCATCGATGAAGTGACAGAACTCGAAGGCTGGCAGCAGCTCGTCGCCAGCCTACTCGAGCATCCGAAGAAAAGTTATAAGGTCGTCATAGCTGGCTCTAACTCCCAAGTGCTGTCTGACGATCTACCGAATGAGCTACGCGGTCGCTACTATTTGCTGCATGTTTTCCCGTTTGGGTTCGACGAATTCTGCACAGCACGCGGCCTGTCACCGGATCAGCCAACCGCGTTTGCAGAGTATCTGGAGGTTGGAGGGATGCCCGAGGCGGTGCTGGCTCCCGACATCCACGCACGAGCCAACCTTCTTACCCAGATTCGCCATTCAACGGTTAAAAAGGACGTAATCGATCGCTATCAAGCAGACACGGATCTAGTGGATCGCATAGTCAATTACAGCCGACAAACCTATGGTACCCAGCTATCTATCAAGCGCGTCACTGAGCAACTCAAGGGAGCTGGTGCCAGGACGACTGAGGCGACGGTTCGCGATCACCTGCAATGGTTGCAAAACGTCTATTGGATCGATCGAGCCGCGGTCTATTCCGCTCGAACCAGCGATCTATTGAGAAAGGCGGAACACAAATATTATCTTGGCGATCATGGCTTTGCTTATGACGCAAGGAACAACCTCGGCCGACTTTTGGAGAACGTCATTTACAACGAACTCAGGCGAGCGCAGTTTGAGGTACAAACCTATCACGGGTATCACCAGGGTAAGTCTTTTGAAATTGATTTCATGGCAACTCGAGGCCAGCGAGTGCTGTTCGTACAAGTAGCATGGAACATCGGTGATCCCATGCTGGACAACACCGCCTACCTACGTGAGTTCGGCAATTTCTCCAAACTGGGGCGGCACGAAGGAGAAAAGCTCGTCGTTACGGTCGACACGCGGCGCTACGATGCCGCCGGGATATTACACCTGCAGCCTCATGACTTCATCCGCCACCTGCACTTATAATCCAGAGCCGCCGCCAGCTCAGTCTGTCACTTATACCGGCACGCTTTATACGGTAACCATACCGATAACTGCAGTGATCATGGGCCAAACGACGACCGGAGCTCAGACTATGCCGCCCATGCCAATGCAGACGTAGTCTAGGGTAGTGATGAACTTACTATTGGAAAACTTTGGCTCGGTATTCGCTCATCTCCGCTCGGCAGAATCCTCGTCCAATATATTTGGCTGCTGAGGCTTACGCGCAATCAAAGCGCGCCTTTGCAGCCTACGCCCCAAATTACTACCGCGATGAAGACATCCTTTATCGTCACATAGTTCCCTCGGCCTTCACCTCTCGCATGGGGCGAGGCCTCATATCAGCCTCATTCGCCGCCTGGTGGACATTGTGGCTCATCCGGCGTGGATGCAGATACGTGCCTGTCACCTATACGGGGATCGCCTATGTTAATTATCTAAAATTTCTGTCGATGCCTAAAGTTTTCGCGGAAAGAGCTCAGTCCGTAAAAAATCTACTGGCGTAGGTATCGTAACTACGCATCCAGACGCTAGAGGTGATCATCAGATCAGTGCGTAATTAAGGTCAGATATTTTGAGGCTCATTAAGTCGTGACGCTTACCATCGCTCTTATTAGAGAATCTTCGATCGTGCAGACGTATCTCTGACCTTGCTACGTTGCCTTTGGTCTTGAGGGTACCTTCCGCAATTGTCCGCAGCACCAGTCATCGATGTACGTCTGATGGAGCTAGATCGCGCTCACATACTCAAGGCACTTTGTCATTGAATTAGAAAGGCCTTCCGTAGCAGTTCTGCAGCTCGACACCTTCGTTCCCGCCAGTACCATCGCACCAATAGTCATGCCCACCGTTCCATGAGTTACAACTGTAGCTAAAGCCGGGCACAGCGAACTCAAAATGGCGACCAATGTCTAAATTCCACCAGCTGCCCCAAAGGTTTTTGCGTATCCCTGCGGCTACATCTATGGCATTTGTCGGGCCCTCGTATTCGATAGAACCGCCGCCCCCAAAAGCCGTGAACTTATAGTTGCCGCCCCATCTGTTAGTGCAGTTCCAGCCAATTGCACTGGCTTCCGTGGTGAGTCCGGTCAGTAATGCCGCACCTAAAAGCAATTTTCTCATGATGACATCCTCGCCTCATTTTTTGGTTAACTCGTGATTCGCGACTGAACACAAAAAAGGTTCAGCAGCCGCTTTAATCTGCGCAATGCATCAAACGTGCCAGTCTGTTCAGTAATGAGCAGCGAAATCTGCTGCATTTCCAGCAGTCTAATAGCCCTCGGTCGGACGGTATTTAAGAGTAGGCGTGAGCTCGAACTCGAAATTTTATCCTAAGTGCCGTAAAACTCCGTCGTTCACGGCGGAGATATAAGGCACTTAGGATAAAAATCACTCTCAGCATCCGATCAGCTCACACTGGTCGGGTGTAGGTCTAAGTTCGTTACTCTTGGTCTCAATATCTGCCGCTAGGCGCACTAGAGATCCACGCGGCCATGCGGGCGGCGTTCCGTGCTTATGCTGCCAGCTCAAGAATTCGCGTTTAGGTCCGCGGCAGACCATCTGCTTAGAGGCACCTTTTTGGCGCTGGAGGTCACCGGTCAAGCGCGCCGTGGGGTAAGGCGCCGCTGGGGGAGGCTGCCGACGCAGGAGCAGATAGCTATGGGTGAGCGTGCGGTTGCGTATGGGAAGATGCTCCTCAATCGCCAAAAACCAATCAGGCGCCTCCCAAGTGACGCGGTCGTGACACCAGTCTCTCGCGGAATCTACCAGTAGTGGGCACGCCTCTTGGTGGGTGCACGGTGCCCAGGCATACCAGCCATTGGCAAGTAAATTGGCGCGGAGCTGCATTAAACGCCGTCCGTCCTGATTTGTGGCCGGTTCAATAATGGCTAGCGCCTCACTGGCGAGGGCAGCCTTGGGTAATTCCGGGAGTTCGGTTAGTGAGAACGAAAATACCGTTAAGTGACCCGACGCCTCAGGCACCGGTGTCAACTTAGTTGCCCAGCTGAGTTTGGGATGCGCCACGTGCGATAATGCGAGTTGGCGGTAAAGATTTTCTGTCGCCGGAGATGATTCGACGGCCAGACCGCGCTCAAACTGACCCGGTAGCATGTCTGCAATCGCTAACGGCACGGTCCCCAGGCCGCTGCCAAAATCAGAGAACGAAGTCAAACCCTGCCAAAAATTCTGCCCGAGCCCGGCGCGCAGCACTCCCGCTACCCGCGTGTAATTCAGCGGAAAATAGTAAGCCACATAAGCGATCTTGGCCCATTCGGTGTGCCAAGGAGTGGCCGCATCCGGATGGTTTATATAGTGATCCGATAACTTCAGCACGGCCTGAGCTATTTGCCGAGGAGCGCCGAGGTCCGCACCGAGCGATTTTAGTGTGTTAGCGATATGGTTACTGTAAATCATGAACTTATCCGCGACTGATATGCTTAAATTTTGATACCGACCTTGTACTCACCTATATACGGAAATTACCGTCCATTGATCAATCGATGACGCGCGGCCGACCCGTACCGCGTTGCCACAGGTCGCGCACTCCGACTATAGTAATTGCGTGCGACACCTAGCACATGCCGTATTAAAAGATCGGAGTAATTATGTCCCGATTAATCCTCAGATCCATGGTCGTGGCGTTCACCTTGTCGTGCGGTGGTGGCAAGAGTGATAGCGGCACTGGTGGTGACTCTTGGACGGCTGGTGTCGCCGACTTGTCGGGTCTTGGCGTCGCGTTCTCGACACCTTCGGGGCTTGAGTCGCGCAGCAGCACAGGAACGTCGATGACATGGGTATCATCGACTGGTGATGAGGGCGTCGTACTTCGCTACCAGGTGTCTCTTACAACCGCTACACTGGCGACCGTACTGGGTGACAATGAGACCTTAAGCGAGCGAGCCACACTTTCTGCCGTTGGTGCCGCATCGGAGCTCATAGCAGCTGCAGGTAAGGGCAGTAAGCGCACCTACGAGGGAACAGCCGAGAGCGGTAAGACTGTCACTGCCATAGTCGCGGCGTTGCCCCGTGATAGCTATGATCAGACTGGATTTGGGGGTGTTAAGCTTCTGGTTTGGGGCACGGGTGGTGACAGCGCCACGTTGCAGGCGCGGTTTACTGCCGCAGTGGCGTCCGTCAGATTCACGACGTTCGCACCGAGCCTGCCGACGCGGCAATATTTGGCCATCGGTGAGTGGTCTTTTGCCGGCACAGCTAGTGCCTCTAGTGGCACTGTCGGTCGGCAGTTGGTTTGGCTCTGCACGGGCCGTATGGCATATAAACAGACGGGCCTTACAGGCAATTCGGTACTGGAAACTGCCGACGGTACGCTTATCAGCGGTACCTGGGAGGCCTACAGTGGTGCCGGCCAGCCTCTCATCTATTTGCGCCTCGATGGTCAGGCGGAGCCAAAACTAATGCCGATCACAGTCCAGAGTGAGAGTAAGGCCTTCACCTGGGGCGGCAAGCAATTCTTAGGTACCGATCGTGGCTGTGAGTTGGGCTTGCCGACGCAGCTCTGGTCGGGCGCTCTCATCGCCGGTTAGGATCGGTCGGTTGACCTCATGGATTGCGATCATTGTTTTATATTTTCCCCGCCTCCATTATGATCGCAGTCACATAAAGCATTGCAGCCACGTCCATGCCGATGGGGATTCACGCTGATGAGTAAGCCGGAAGACGTTATCAAGCAGATTCGCCGATCAGAAGCGACCAAAGTCAAAGTTGCCATCACCGATCTTGACGGCGTCCTGCGCGGCAAAGTGATGCACGTCGATAAATTTTTGAGTGCAGCTGAGTCTGGATTTGGCTTTTGCAACGTGGTCTTCGGCTGGGACAGCTCCGATCAAGCCTATGACAATGTTGAGTACACGGGGTGGCATACCGGCTATCCCGACGCCAAGGTCAACCTGGATCTCTCGACTTTCAGGACGATTCCTTGGGATCAAAATATGCCGTTCTTCCTCGGCGATTTTGTCGATGATCAGGACCGGCCCTTGGCCATCTGTCCACGGCAGCTCCTCAAGCAGATCTTGGCGCAGGCCGAGGTCGCAGGCATGTATCCCATGGTTGGTGTGGAGTTTGAGTGGTTCAACTTCCGCGAGACCCCGCTAACTCTAGCGGAGAAGGGTCACGCGAGGCCCGAGCCGTTGACTCCAGGGATGTTTGGCTACTCACTGATGCGCTCAGGTTATGAGCGAGAGTTTTTTAACGCACTGTACGATCAGATGGGCGAATTCGATGTGCCGATCGAGGGTCTTCATACCGAGACGGGTCCCGGCGTCTACGAGGCAGCCATAGTCGCGGCCGAGGCCTTGGAGTCGGCTGACCGTGCGGTGCTTTTTAAGGCAGGGGCGAAAGAGATCGCCAACCGTTTTGGCTTCACAGCATCGTTCATGGCGCGGTGGAATAACCAACTGCCGGGCTGCAGTGGTCACTTGCATCAGAGTTTGCGTAATGCGGACAACGTCAATTTGTTTTACGACGCGACGGATCCACTGCGCATGAGCGCCACGTTTAAGAGCTACCTGGCAGGTCAAATGCGCTGTCTTCCGGAAATCTTGCCGCTCTTTGCGCCGACGGTAAATAGCTATAAACGTCTGGTAGAGGGCTTCTGGGCACCGACACGCGTAACCTGGGGGCGTGACAACCGGACGGTCTGTATGCGGGTCATTCCGGGTAGCGAAAAATCGACGCGCCTTGAGCTCCGCATTGGTGGAGCTGATATCAATCCTTATCTTGGTATTGCAGCGGCCATCGCCGCAGGTCTCTACGGCATTGAGAACAAACTCGAACTAACTGAGCCTATGACTCAGGGTAGTGGCTATTTGGCTAAGCATGCGACACGTCTCCCCCGTAACCTGGCTGAGGCTACCGAAGCCTTTGCCAAGTCAGCGATCGCTCGCGAGCTCTTTGGCGATAAGTTTGTCGATCATTATGCGGCAACGCGTATGTGGGAATGGCAGCAGTATCAGAAGGCAATCACTGACTGGGAACTTAAGCGCTACTTCGAAATCATCTAAGGAGAAGTTTTCATGGCTGTTGTCCAGTACAACTACCCGACGATCATCAAATTCGGTGCTGGAGCGATTAAATTGGCGCCAGACGCATTGAAGCAGCGTGGTCTGAAGCGTCCTCTCATCGTTACGGATAAGGCATTAGCGCCGCTACCGATGATCACAGATTTAGCCGCGAGTTTAGAACGAGCTGGGCTCATACCTTCCGTATATGCGGGCGTTTTTGGTAACCCTACGGAGATCCAAGTTAAGGGCGGGGTCAAGGCCTACCATGAGCACGGTGCCGACAGTTTGGTGATCGTTGGCGGCGGAGCCCCTCTCGATGTGGGTAAAGCCGTCGCGCTGATGGTGAATCATCCGGGGCAACTCTTTGACTATGAGGACGGCAAGCCCGACGCCCGACCCGTGGATCAACCGGTACCATTTATGATTACTGTGCCGACTACCTCGGGCACTGGTAGTGAGGTCGGTCGCTCTTCCGTCGTATCGGATGACCATACGCATGCGAAGAAGATCATTTTTGATCCCAAGCTACTACCACCGCTGGTATTAGCTGATCCAGAGCTGACCTATGGACTACCAGCTGCTGTGACGGCAGCAGTTGGCTTTGACGCCCTCACGCATAATATTGAGGCGTTCCTCGCTAAGGGTAACCATCCGATGGCCGACGGTATCGCCCTCGAAGGCGTGCGTCTCGTGGCGCAGCATCTAGTCAAGGCAGTACGCAACCCCACCGACTATGAAGCGCGTGCAGGCATGCAGCAGGCCTCGCTTATGGGCGCAGTTGCTTTCCAAAAAGGCCTCGGTGTGACGCACTCCTGTGCCCACGCCTTGTCGACGGTCTATGATACCCATCACGGACTTGCTAATGCGCTCATGCTCAACGCCTGCATGGAATTTAACCTCAGCGCAGTGCCGGAGCGTTTGGCACGACTCGGTCAAGTGGTCGGCATCAAGTCGTTGGATCAAGCGGCGTTAGCCAAGGGCTTTATCGACTGGTTGGCTGCTCTCAAAAAAGAGGTGGGACTACCATCGGGGCTGGCCGCCATTGGTGCCAAGACTACGGATACCCTACTTGATTTTGCGGTCGCAGATCCCTGTCACGGCAGTAACCCGCGTCCTGTGACGCGCGAGGATTTTGTAAAACTGTACGCTCGGGCACAGTAGCATGGCCACTAAAAGACTGCGCGTTGGGTTTAGCGCCAATATCTATCAGCCAGACTTTTCCAGAATGGCTTACAAGGGGCGCCGCCTCCTCTATTTAGAGGAGGGGATGGCCCATTGGGTGATGAAGGCAGGAGCTTTTGCCTGCCTTTTACCCACCGTGCCAGATGTGGCCGATGCGACGAGCGTTGAAGATCTTGTGGCTGAGCTCGACGCTGTGATCATCACCGGCGGTGCTGACATGGCGCCTGAGTCCTATGGGGAAAAGCCCCTGCGTCCTGATTGGTCAGGTGATAAACATCGCGACGACTACGAGATCGCGATCATCAGGGCAGCACTCAAGCTGGATAAACCCTTGCTCGGCATCTGCCGTGGTCACCAGGTGCTTAATGTCGCGATGGGTGGGACTCTGTACCAAGACGTGCGGACGCAGGTGTCTAATTCTTTGCATCACAGAATTTATGATGTCTATGAGGGTAACCATCACGAGGTGCACCTAGAGGCCGGTGGTGAACTGGCGCGCCTGTTTGGGGTGCAGAAGGGGCACATCAACAGTGTGCACCATCAAGCGGTCAAGGACTTAGCGCCTGGGATGGTGGTCGAGGCACGCTGTCCGCATGACGGTGTAGTTGAGGCCATCCGGCTCAAGGACGGCAGTGGTGCGTTCATGATCGGACTTCAGTGGCATCCTGAGTTGCAGCATAAACATGAGTCGACGCTCCTTAGCCCCGAGCCTGTGCTGCAGGCTTTGCTGCAAGCGGCGCGCACAAGAAAGGACTGAACATGCTAGAGATTATCAATCCGGCTACCGAAGCAGTAATCACCAAGCTCGAAACTGACACCCAGGCGACGATCGCCAAAAAGTTTGCTGCCGCTAAGACGGCCCAGGGTGCTTGGCGTGCTACGAGTTATGCGGACCGCGCACGTATTGTAGAGCGCTTCCGTCAGTTGCTCGCGGATAATCGTGAAGAAAGTGCGCGTATCCTAACCAGCGAAGTCGGAAAGCCACTGGCGCAGGCGCGCAACGAGGTTAATGGGACCCTAGGGCGCCTGGATTTCTATCTCAGCGAGACTGCAGCGCGGCTCCGTGAGCCAGTGGTCCTTCATGATCAAGCTAGCGGCATGACCGAGCGGATCGGTTATGAGCCCCTCGGCGTCGTCGCCAACATCTCGGCTTGGAATTATCCCTATTTTGTCGGTAGCAATGTCTTTGTGCCAGCGCTCCTCACTGGCAGCGCCGTGCTCTATAAGCCCTCTGAATTTGCCACCTTGACGGGGCGTCACATTGAGAAATTGTGGCGTGAGGCAGGTCTCCATGAAGCGCTTTTCCAGAGTTTGGTTGGTGGGGGGGAGGTTGGCGGATGGTTGCTCGATCAGCCAGTGGACGGTGTCTTCTTCACCGGTTCTTACGCCACCGGTAAACGCATCATCGAGAAGGTAGCGGGTCGCATGATACGCGTGCAGCTAGAACTAGGCGGTAAAGACCCAGTCTATATCCGTCCGGATGTCGACGTTAAGGCGGCAGCTGAGGGCACGGCCGACGGTGCCTTCTACAATGCTGGGCAGAGTTGCTGTGCGGTTGAGCGCATCTATGTGCATAAGGACATCTATGAGTCCTTCGTGGCGCATTTTGTGGCTTTTGCTAAGACTCTTAAGAGTGGTGATCCAACGGCCGAGGGCGTGTATCTCGGCCCGCTTGCTCGCAAGCCACAGCTTGCCGTGCTTGAAGATCAAGTGCGCGATGCCGTCAAAAAAGGTGCCAAAGTACTCCTCGGTGGCGAGCGTCCTCAGAGTGGTAAGGGCTACTACTATCCAGCCACAGTGTTGACCGAGGTCAATCACTCTATGGCCATCATGCGAGATGAATCTTTTGGACCGGTGATCGGCATTCAAAAAGTCGCAAGTGACGACGAAGCCTTAAAACTTATGAACGACTCTGAGTACGGCCTAACGGCAGGGGTTTATACGCGGGACGCTGCTTGCGCCTCTAAATTCATGGCGGAGCTCAATGCCGGTAGCGTCTATTGGAATTGCTGCGACCGCGTGAGTCCACGCTTGCCGTGGAGTGGACGTGGTCACTCGGGCATTGGATCGACGCTGTCAGTGCTTGGCATCGATACCTTCCTGAAACCTAAGGCTTGGCATTTGAGGTTACCAACATGATCCCAACGCTGATAGAGATACCGAAAGACACTGCGGGTGATCACGTTGCGGCTGACGAATTGCTCATCGTCCTCGGTCGGCCCGGGTCCGAGCAGTCACCGTGGGTTAGGGCGTTGATCGAGCGCGCGGCACCTAGTCTCAGTCGTAGGACGCATTATCTGCGCAGTGATGCCGGATTTTTGCGTCCCGATGGTCGTAGTCCCTATGCGGTGCTCACTTGGCAGAAGGATGGAGTATCGGCTCTGGAGCGCCGTTGGGTCGCTGCCAAGATGGCAGCATCGCTGGCAACACAGTTCAATTTGAAGAAGTTGGCTTTTTACCTTGAACCAGGGTCGGGGCTAGCTGAG
Source organism: Deltaproteobacteria bacterium (assembly GCA_016874735.1). Taxonomy (NCBI): domain Bacteria; kingdom Pseudomonadati; phylum Myxococcota; class Myxococcia; species Deltaproteobacteria bacterium. Next base: position 42,539 of record VGTI01000019.1, on the reverse strand, counting down.
CTGGCAATTGTCGAGGATTTTTGGACGCGTAAAATGACGCCACGTTACGAGCGCAGTGAGCTCGAGAGCTTTCGCATCCTGACAAGTGAGGGCGAGGCTTTGCGCTCTGCTGATCCCCACTGGCAGGTGCGGTGGCAGCGGCAACTCGGATTCCGTCGTTGGGTGAACGAAAATCCTGACGAGCTCACATCTATCGCTATAGGTGAAAGGCTCGAGGAGTTCTGCCGGCGTCATGGCTGTGAGTTCAATTCCTTTGGCCGCGAGGGACTCACTAAACTTGGTATGAACCTCCTCCTCGCCGTCGGACAGGCGAGTGATCTCTCGCCGTCGCGGTTTTTTCTGGCGACTCACCGTGTCGTCCCAGGTTCAAAGCCGCTGCTACTCGTTGGTAAGGGCATCACTTTCGATACGGGTGGTATCAACCTGAAGCCGCACGAGAGTCATGTCAATTGTATGAAGAATGACATGGGCGGTGCAGGCCTCATGGCCAATCTCTTCATGGGCCTCATCGAGAGTGGATACGACGGGCCTTTAGCTTTGGCGATTCCGGCCTGTGAGAACCTCATCGGTGAACGCGCGATGAAGCCAGGTGCCATCATTCGCTCCTACGCTGGCAAGGACGTCATCATCGAACACACGGATGCTGAGGGGCGCCTGATTCTTGCAGATGCCATCAACTACAGTCAAAAGGCGCTGCAACCAGCGCAAACTTTAGTTGCAGCGACGTTAACCACAGCATCGCTCAGGCAATTCACCAACTTCTTTACCGCCGTCCATTTTGCGCCGCCCAGCTGCCAGCTGAGCCTCGCAAGGTCAGGTCAGGAAACAGGCGAGGAGTTTACCTTTTGGGGTGAGTTTCTACCGTTTAGACAGGGCAATATCTCCAAGGCTGCTGATCTGACAAACATGGGACGGATGCCTGATGCTGCCAATATCGGGGGCGGCTCTAACGTGGCAGCACATTTCCTCAAAGAATTTGCGATCACGCCCATGGTGCACTTTGATATCTTCGCCTCAACCTGGAATTGGAGTGGTGATTATCCGGGAGCGCACTACGGCGCCACTGGGGCGCCGTTCAATGCGTTGTTCCGGAGCCTGCGTCACGATATCGATGCTTGGATTCCGTAACAAGTGGATGCAACAAGAAGCAGTAAAGCATCAAATTGTCGCAAAATTGCCGTTATCGGGCCGGAGTCGTCTGGAAAGACCACGCTGTGTCAACAATTAGCCACCCATTACAGGGCGCTGTGGGTCCCTGAATATGCGCGCGCCTATGCTATAAATAAGCAAGGCGCACTGACTGCTGCCGACGTGGAACCTATCGCTCGTGGTCACTGGGCGCAAGTAGTGGCTATGGAAAAAAAGGCCAGTCATTATTTATTCGTAGACACCGATGCTGCTATGACGGTTTTCTATGCGGAAACGCTGTATGGCAGCTGTCCTGCGTCAGTCAAAGATCTTGCAGACCAATGTGAATACGATTTGTATCTCTTGCTATGTCCAGATTTACCGTGGCAACCTGACCCAGTGAGATCGTCTCCTGATACGCGTGATCAGGTCATCGAATTCTATGAGCATAGGCTTGTTGGTCAGTCCGTGGTTTTAATCAGCGGTGTCGGCCAGGCGCGCTTTGACGCAGCATGCAAAGCCATTGATGAAGCCAAAATATCGGTGTGCCACCCCTAGGCGGAGATCTCATGCGATGATGCGCGCCACGGCACAAGTGCAAAGTCCTACTCTTGGTCTGATAGGCGGTCTCAGTTACCATTCGACGCTTATTTACTATCAAAAGTTGAACGAAGGATTTGCCTCCATCTTTGGTAGCGACCGTTCTGCTCCACTTCTGATTTACTCCCACGATTTTGGAATGATTGGACGCTCACAAGCTAATGGTCAATGGAAAGAAGTTGAGCGTCAGATCGTAAACTCTGCGCTTCTACTCACCCAAAGTGGCTGCGAAGCGCTGGTGATCGCTAGCAATACGATTCACAAATTTGTGCGCGTCATCGAATCTTCTACGCAGCGTCCTGTCTTGCACATGGGATCTGCCATTGCCTCAGCGCTCGCGAAAAATGCGAGTCACCGCGTGGGCTTTTTGGGGACAAGGCCGACGATGGAGGAACCTTTTCTCAAGCGTCGTATTCAAGAATCTGCCGGTGTCGAGCTTTGCATACCCACGCGACCCGAACGCGACGAGATCCATAGAGTGATTTGGGAGCGTTTGGTTCGTGGCTGTGTCGATGATCAGGATCGCCAGGCATTTCAGGCTTTTTGTGACGACTGGGCTAGCCGCGAGAGGCTCGATAGTATTGTGCTATCCTGCACAGAGCTCGGCCTCTTAGGTCTAAAGGAGCGGGGATTTCGTATTTTTGATAGTTTAGATGCGCACGTGGACTATGCGCTGCAATTTTACCAAGAACGGTCAAATCAATTTATTTCTGACTAATTAATCAAGAAAAACGAACAATATTCAGAGTATCAAAATGCCATGAGTTGTCATCACTCACTCTCAGATCGAGGTAAGTATGAAGGCGCGAGACTTCCTGCTGGACATTTAATATGAGCAAACTGAGGGTCGGCATCCTAATCGAAGAGCCTAATACCTTGGTGCTACTTGCATGCGAGCAGTTTTGAGTGTGTGAGTCGCAGCTTTGCTGGGTGATCAATTCGCCTCAGATTTAGTTTTGAACGTGGCACTTTTAAATATTTTTAATAAAATGAATAACGCAGGAAAAATAATGATCACACCTATTATTAGTGCAGAGAACAACGAATTTTGAGTAGGAAGCTGTGATGCTGCAGCTTGAAACGTCAAGTTGGGGGTGTTACTTGTCGCACTGTAATAAATAGCGATCGGAAAGTGAGCGCCGTACCATCCAACCAACACTAGGGTAACTATGACTCCGCTCGTGATCCGAAGGACTGTAGGGCTAGGTCGAAGTTCAAGTGACCACCACATAGGAGCTAGCAACACGGTCGCGATTGCGAATGCTAATATGCTCGTATAACTTGTCGTAAAGTTGTTGAAAAGTGCTGAGCTATAGTATCGGGCGGCGATAAACACTAGCGCGCCAGTGGCGAGAGTGAGCAAAGCAGCATACCTAGCGCGCTTGCGAAAGTGTGCTGTCATCTGTCCCTCATTGGCCTCCGCCACGAGATATACAGATGCAAGCATGGTGCAAATTGATACCGTAAATAAACCGATAGAAAAGCAAAGTGGGTTACACCACGGAGTGACGTAGGCATCTTGAAAACTTGCCGCCAGAGGGTTTATGGTCCCGGCTATCGGTGCTCCCGCCAATATTCCCAGGAAAAAAGCTGACCATAAGCTAGACAGTGAGTAAGTCCAAGCGTAGAGCCCTTCCAAGCGCGGAGTCAGCGTATCGTAATGTCGGAAGGTAAAAGCGCATCCTCTTAGGATGATGCCGACTAGCAGGCACATGAGGGGAATAAATAACCATGAAGTTAATTCTAAGTATATTTCTGGAAATCCGACGAAAAGGATGACGACTACCAGAATTAGCCAGATATGGTTAGCTTCCCAAACAGGTGCAATCGCGGACGCAATCAGGTCACGGTGTGCTCGTCGCTGATCGCCGCGACTGAAAAGTTCCAAAATGCCGGCACCAAAGTCAGCGCCTCCGAATAGGATGTAAAAAACAAGTGCGATAGCTAAAAATACTGTGTTACCCAAGGTCGAAAGAGCCATAACGTTCACTCCTTAGCTGAATCGCTAGTACTAAGATCGCGATCGAGAAGGCTAAATTGCCGTGTTAAAAGTACGGCCACTACTATGGTTAGGATGGAGTAAAGGGCAGCGTACAACGCGAGTGTGTAAGTCACACCAGGTCTTCGGGTCAAAGCGTCAGCTGTTCGCAGGTACCCATAAATTATCCAAGGCTGCCGTCCTACCTCGGTAACGATCCAACCGGCCTCAATCGCGATAAATCCTGTTGGGGTCAGAAAAACTAATATCTTTAGCCATAATGGATTCATGAACCCTTTTGGTCGGTATTTGAGAAGCCACAACCCGATGACCCCGACTCCTGCGAGTAGTGTGCCGATTGCAACCATTATTTGAAAAGCAATGTGAGTGACCGCTACCGGGGGCCTTTCAGTAGCGGGGAAATCATTAAGCCCCTTAACTTCGGCCTCGAAATCACCGTATGCAAGCATACTCAGCATTTTGGGGACCTTTATGGCATACCGTGTTTCGCCGGCTACTTCGTCGGGTAAGCCACCTAAAAGAAGCGGAGCGCCTCTCGACGTTTCAAAATGTGCCTCCATCGCGGCAAGTTTAGCCGGTTGGCGTTTAGCGACACTTTTGGCAGATAGATCGCCAAGGATTGGTTGAGCTATTGAGCTGAAGGCGGCGACCACAAATGCAATCTTTAGCCCCTTTTCATGGATCCTATGCTTTCGCTTTAGATACAGCCAAGCATGGCAGCCAGCAACTGCACATCCAACCGCTTGGAACGAGGCTATAACCATATGTAGACCCTGTAAAAAGGCAGCATCATTAAACATTGCGGCCCATGGATCAACATCGGTTGGCTGCCCTCCATTCCAAGTAAATCCGGCAGGGCTGTTCATCCATCCGTTGGCACATATTACAAACATAGCGGAAGTAATTCCGGCAATGCCCACGGCGACGGCACTGAGCCAATGCAGCTTAGGCTGCAGCTTATCCCAACCATATAGGAAGATACCAAGAGCAATCGCTTCGAGAAAAAAAGCAGTGCCCTCCCATGAAAAAGGCATACCAATAATTGGACCAGCATACTTCATGAATCCAGGCCAAAGGAGACCTAATTCAAACGATAAGGCTGTCCCAGAAACTGCTCCCACAGCGAAAAAAATCGCTACACCTTTGGACCAGGCCTTTGTCAATTGCTTGGCCTCTGCGTTGCCCGTGCGTAAATACTCCCGATACGAAGTCGCCATTAGTACCGGCATCGCAACACCGATTGCAGCAAAGATTATGTGAAACCCTAGGCTGAGTGCCATTTGTAGCCGAGCGGCTAGTAAATCGGTCATACGATTCTCTTCCGTTAACCACCAGTTAAGGTGCAGCTTTTGAAACGTGTTAACCGTCGATCTATATCTCAAACAGTAGGAAGTCGAAATGGTAATTGCGCCTCGTCTGGTAATTCAGATCGCAGTCACCACGCTCATCAACCGCCCAGGCAGATGCTTCCGTAGGTGCGACAGTGGCGAGGGCGTCTTAATGGTAGACAGCAAACCTGACAATCCCCGATGTAACTCTAAGCGCCCGCAGACGCGTCAAAAAATGTCACGAACACTACGCCGTACCAGGGCCATTGCACTGTGATCGGATCGTCCATGAGCGACTCTGACGGTAGCTCAGCTTTGGCTTAGATTTACAGCTATTTTAGTATTAGAGGCTAGTCTAAATCCTGCAACACCAATCTGGTTAGGTGAGTGAGTTACCGGTGGGTGGGTGGAGTGTCGCTTGCTTTGGTCCGGCATCAGCGCTGGTCAGGTTGAAGATGTGGTTGCGCACGCGACGAATAGCGCGAATCCCGTAGGTGAATAGAAACTGCCAATCGCGCCTGCGAAACGTGAGTAGATACTGTGCTTGACGTAGGAGAAACCGCGGGTGAAAGGCGATGCCGTAGAGTTCCTTGACGGCATCGTAATATTCGCTATGAGGAATGGGTGTCTTGACTATGAGCTTACTCATGTCGAAATCGTCGTAGTTCTTGGTGAGTAGCACGTCTTTGCTGATGCACTCTTGATGGTACGGTGTAAAGTCGAGCGGCGTGCAAAGGGTCACCTGCATGGTGCGCGCGAGGCCACGGAACATTAGACTTTTGACGAAGTCGACAGTCTGACGGAGCTGCTCGCGTGTTTGCCAGTAGTAACCGACCATGATCGTTAAATGGGGGTGAAGACCAGCGTCACTCATCCACTTGAGGCTCCGTTCCACGTGCTGGAGCTGGTAGCCCTTATTGAGCTTTACTAGGGTCTCCTCGTCGGCAGCTTCAAGGCCAATGAGCACGAAACGGAAGTTGGCTTTAGCGAGGAGTTCAATCGTGTCTTTGTCGAGATATTCAAATCGCGTGTTGAAGCCAAAGTAACAGCCCTTCTTGTGCAGACCACGCTTGATAATGCCTTCGGCAAACTCGCGGGCTTCCTTACCGCGGTACCAGACACCTGAATCGTCGAATATCTCCTTGACCCCGTAGTCATTGATCAGGCGTTCGTACTCATCAAGACTCTTCTCCACGGGCAACATAGAGAAGGTGAGATCCGGTCCGTTGTAGCGGCAAAATGTACACTTACCAAACATGCAGTCACGCACGACACTGGTCGCATAGGTTCCAGGAGTCTGCAGATAGTTACCGTTCTCGTAGGCATAATTACGCCATTGCACGAGGTCCCGGTCGATGATGGGGGAACGCTCAAGCGGTTCTACTTGGCGAAAGTGTCCCGTGGAACGAAACTTACCGTTGGCATCTCTGATCACCAGGCCTTCGATGTCACAACTTTGCCGCCAGTCTGCGTTGGCGGCAATGACGGGAATCAGTTTTGATAAAACAAAATCCACGTGATTACTGCGCAGGACTATGTCAAACGGAGCTTCCTCCAAAGTCTCTTCAGGGCGGCGCATGGAATGGTAGCCGGTCATAATGAAGATGGTGCCAGGCAAATCCTTCTTCAGTGCGGCAGTCGTGCGCCAGTAAAAGTTCATGACGGGAGTGGTGCTCTCAAACACGACCACGTCAGGCGTCATAGCAACTAAATTTTGATACCACTGATCATAGGACTTAAGCTGTGCATTGCCATCATCCCAAATGACCTCGAATCCGAGATTTTTAAGCCATGTGGCCGCCTGTCCATGGACCACCGGTAGTAGATATGTTGGAGTCTTAAAGAACTGGACATTGCGGTTTTGTGACACCATGGCTTTTTGACCACGGTCATTAACTATAGGCGGATACGATATAGCAACCTTCACGGTCACTCCTTTGTCAGAAAAGCTTTTAAAAGAAAACTTCGGTAATGATTTGACTGCTAGATATGCCGCGTGACCTGAGTAGGTCATAGGCATCGTTGATCATATTACGGTTACCACACAGATAGAACATGGCATCAATAGGTGGCGGGTTGATTTTTAAGTAGTCGGTGACGCGGCCGTGAAAATCGCCGCTATTTTCGGTAGTGGCGCAATTGATGTAGCGACCTTGTTCGTAGTCTTGTCGGTGGTAACATTCGTTGGCATAACGCGTACCATGAATCAATTGGTAGTCGAGGTCGCGAAACGATTTTGCAAAGCAATGAAAAGGCGCGATACCAGTTCCTGTAGCAATAAAGTAAAATTTGCGGGTTTTGACCAAATCTTGGTCAATGACGAACATGCCGTAAGCACCATCTACTTCAACCATATCCCCGGCGCGTAAACTTCTGAATTTAGGACTGACCTGACCGCCCTCTACCTGGCGAATCAGGAACTGTAACTCATCATCATAGATACCAGAGTAGGAGGAATACTCGCGGTTGACAGCCGTATCAGGAATGCCGAGATTAAAACACTGTCCAGGCACAAAACTCATGTCGTTTCGCTCGAGGCGTAGCATGTAGGTGAGATCGGTAAGGAGATCGACACCGATCACTTTATGTAAGCCGGATCGCATAAGTGCTCCTTGATTCATTGGTGCCATCTGACATCTCATCTGAGCTGACTACGGAAATGCGAGGTCGATGTGAGACCTCGAATAAACATGAACCCATAGGTCATGTGGGAACAGTAGGTGACGAAGCTGGTTAGGATACCGAGCACCAGACTGCGGGTGCGGAGAAAAATGTCGATGACACTGGCGAGTAGATAAAGGGATAGCCCGGCTAGCCAAATTTTGGCCACGAACGGTGAGAGTAGAGATAAAACGAGAAGCACCACGTTACCAATAGCGAATATACTAGGGACAAAGTACGTGATGCGGCGGGAGGTTTGGGGGAAAATCCGGACAAAATATCCCCTGTGTTTCCCGTATCCACCCACTTGCTTTAAGTGCGGGAATAGCAGTTGCCGGCGATGGTGCCAGACCACTAAATTTGGCACATAGAGGATCTTAAAACCGGCATTCACTAAATCCAGGCAGAATTTTGTGTCTTCCCCTGGCCAGTAGTTGTTGTCAAATCCACCAACGGCGTTAAATGCCGCCTTTTTTACGACCAAATTGACCGTGGGGTAGTCATCGACAAAAAATGAGCTGGCGCCAGACCTATAACGATAGGTGAGGCCACCTCCCCCTATCAAAGATTCATAAAAAAGACCCGAAGCCTGCTCTCCGAGAGAACTGTCCGTAGGAGTGACTCCTGGGCCACCAAGGGCCTCGACTTGATGACTAGTAAAGGTGGCCTCGGCGACCCTGAGCCAGTCGCTACGTGGATAGGCGTCATCGTCGAGGAAAGCGAGATAATCATAGCTACTGGCGCGTGCTCCGATATCCCTTTTGATCGCTGGGCTAACGCGGCCTGAGGCGATGATACGCACCTTAGGGTGTCTTAGGTATTCCGGTAGCTTCGCAACATCCACCGGGTCATTGGGTAGGATGATGATTTCAAAATCATCGTAATCGAGCCTGAGTGTGATCGGGACGGATTCGTGGATGTAGGCGTTGATCTCTTTAACAGGAACTATGATCGAAAAGCCCATCGACGTCATTCCCCGCTATAAACAGTTTTATTGTATCAGTGCCATCAACTAGCGGCAATCTGTGCGGTATGACTAGATGATCAGGAAAAAGGCGAGGGCACTTGATCCGCTGCTAGCGGACTGGGTGCCCTCACCTGGGAAACGCGGAATAATGATCAGTATCCGCAGTGAACTTCGATGTATGCAACATTGCGGTCCGCTACGTTTACCCAATCGAGAGTCTGCTGGTAAGCGTTGCGAGCGGCATCGTCGCCCATGCCAGCGGCCCAGTATTCAGGAGAGCCGTCAGAACCATCGACGCCCACGCAAGTCATGTACTGGCTCGTACCAAAGTTGCCCGGGGTCCAGAAGTCACCGGTCCATTTACCGCTCCAGCTGGTCCAGGTGCTGCGGTCAAAGGTGGGGCCTGCGGCAGCTGCCGTAGACATAAGAATGAGTGCTGAGGAAATGATGTGTCGTGCTTTCATGTGGTCGTCCTTCGTAGATGAGATATCAGCTCCAATCGCCGAGGCTTGTAAACAAAAACAAGTGATTTTGGCAATTAAAGAAGTCTTATTTATCTGAAAGTATAGGTAAATCTTATGTTAAGACGGTGTTAAGCCTAGCGCAAGTCTTTAGATTAAAAACAAGAATTTTATGAGATAAATTATAATTTTTATTTATCAATCATCGACTTGGCGTCCCCGGTGGCCGCGGCGGTGGTGTCGGTGGTGTGCCTGCATTCGTCGCGATAGCGGGGCTGCCCACGTTAATGCCCGCACGGCGCATCATGTCGGCGAGACCGTTTTTGTCGACTGCTTTACGTAGGGCATCTTCGGCATCGACTGTGCCTTCACGGACGAGCTTAAAGAGCGATTCATTCAGTAGAATGTTGCCGTCCTGTTTTTGTGTCTGCATGTGGTTGGCGATCATGTGATTCTTGCCTTCACGGATCATCGCGCACACGGCGTCACTGGTGACCAGAATCTCGTGAGCTGCAACGCGGCCACCGCTCTTTTTACGGAGTAAGGTTTGAGCGACGACACCTTTGAGCGAAGACGAAAGCATCATGCGGATTTGCTGCTGTCTATCAGTTGGGAATTGGTCGATGATCCGATCGATCGTCGATACTGCTGTATTCGTATGTAGGGTGCCAAACACCAAGTGCCCCGTTTCGGCCGTTTCAATAGCGATTGCCACAGTCTCTAAATCGCGCATCTCACCAATAAGCACGATGTCAGGATCCTCGCGTAAGGCTGCTTTGAGTGCTCGTGAAAATGACGCAGTGTGCCGATGGACTTCGCGCTGATTGACTAACGCTTTTTGCTGCGGATGGACAAATTCGATCGGGTCTTCGATAGTCAGTATGTGGTCAGGTCTCTTTTTGTTGATCAGATCGATCATTGCTGCCAAGGTCGTCGACTTACCGCTACCAGTAGGTCCTGTTACTAGGACCAAGCCTTTGGTGAGCCCACAGAACTTAGTAATCGCCGGTGGTAAGTTCAGCTGCTCGGCCGTGAGAATTTGCGACGGAATGTGACGCATAACGCTGCCAATGCCGTTCTTGTCTCTAAAGACGTTTACACGGAAGCGACCAACATTACGAATCTCGTAAGCAAAGTCGGTATCGTTACTCGATGCAAGCTCCGCTAAATTGCGTTTGGGAATAATTGGTGCCAGGTAAGCCTCAACATCAGCTGGCGAGCTTGGCGTTAGCGTGATGCGGGTGATTTCACCGTCGATGCGGAAACAGAGCGGCTCACCGCAGGTCATATGCAAGTCGCTTCCCTTGCGCTTTACCAGCTCTGCAAGCACCTGATCGATACGATTACGCCCGTCACTAATGCCGGCATCTCCGATCATCAACGGCCCGTAGCTTAACTCGATGCTCTGTGGTTCTTTCACCACCGACCTGGAACCGGTTACTTGGCTGTGGAGTCCCGATCCGGTCGCATGGGGATGCGATCCCGTGCCCGTGTGCTCCTCGGCTTGCATGCGCAGTAGGTTGTTGCTCTGCACCGCGACGGCTGCGCTATGTCCCACCACATGTTGAATCTGTTGGGCCTGTTGGGCCTGCTGAATTGTAAACTGTGGCTGTTGTGTTTGCTGTACGTTAGATTTTGCAACGGACGCCTGAGAGCTGAGTGCCACTGCTGCCTTTGCCGTCACGGGCGCAACACTGGGTTGGCTCCCCATAAGTCCAGCAGGAATGAACCCACTGTCGCCAAGATCGGGTTCTGTGGGCTGCAAGAAGGGGTTCAGATCTGAGGTTTCCAGCGATCCGAAACTAATCTCAGCGCTGTCTGGTTCGGGCTTACTATACTGCTGCCAATCGCGGTCGAATGCACCTTGTCCAGCGGGCGGTAAGTATAAGTGGATCGCTTGAGCGCCTTTGGTTCTGGCGATGAGCTGGATGCGCCCGACGTTGGCAATTTGTAGTGAGCTGCCGAGCAGACCTGCCGCCGGGTTTGACGTTTGAACGCTGTTAAAAAGATAGGATTTGAGATTTTGCAGGTAGTCATCAGTCAGTTTTGGTTCGCCCGGTAGTGTAGCTACGCCTGCTGCGGTGACGAGCTCTGGCTCGCGCCCACTCACCAAGCTGATGCTGATCGCTTGTTCAGCGAGAGCTGTGCGTAGAATTTTCTTCAAACGTTCCAAACCTTACCCTCCAACGACGTCATCGGCAGTTGCTGCGCCGTAATTTAGGGGACACTCTGATTTGAACTCTCTCCCACTAGTTAACTCGATCGAATGGTGGATCTCAGATCATTATTTTCACGGTCAATATGACTATTTTTTGCGATATGACCAAAATCTGCGGATAACTGGTGAGTGGCTTGGCGCACTGGTCGAGTGTCAACAAAGTTGACAGGCGCCAGAGAAATAAGCTGGAGCTTGTTGATGCCTGGCTCCGAATACCTCGAAACTAATGCCTATTATGACTGGTTTGACGTGGGTACGGCTCTTGCAGCTCTCGGTGCGAACTATGGTTGGCTATGTGAGGTTGCTGTGCGTTACAAGTGGAATCTAATAAAAGCTGTTGTCGGACTAGTGATCGGAATCGCTGCTACAAGTTCAGTAGAGGTCGGTGAGGCCGTCTCGGAACAAAGTTTTGCGGCGCAAGGTATGGCACCGATTGTTTCCTTACCAGAAAAGAAACTGTCGTTGCCTTTTATGGCCGGAGTGCTGCGGTCGCTACAATCTCAGCATCAAGACTCAGTCTTAGTGGCGCTCCGTGACCTCGATCAGCGCGCTCAAAACACACGCATCGCGGCAGCTGGAAAACTGCGGGCTGCTCTCTCGTCCGTAGATACGAAATCTAGGGTAGCTCTGAAATTGCAGCTAGCCCGGCACACTGCTGGTTTCACAGCCGGCGGTGCGCGCCTTGGTGGCGCCAACATGGCCTATCGCTCACAACTCGCGGGCGCCTTGCAGAGTGCTCAATCCCTTGACGAAGCTGATCGCATCGCAGCCGGTCACTATGCGATTTCCCTTTGGCGCATGGCTGAGGGAGCGAAGATTGATTGGGCTAAGCCGCCTTTTCGCTTAAGTCTCCTACGTGACGATAATTTAGGAAGAGCTCTGATTGAGAGGTCAGCTATCGCTGACGCACAATCAAGGGACTACAAATCGGCACTGCGTAAATACAAAGCACTGACTGCAGGCGCCTCAGGGTCGGTGATACGAGCTGATTTTGATATGCGGGCGCTGCACTTGGCTCGTCTCATGGGCGAGCAAAGCAACAAACCTGGCATTTATGAGTCACAGTTGATTGCCCTGGAGAAGGACTATTTGGACCCATCGTTACTTGGGTCCGGTAACGAGGCGCGAGCTAAGTCTGTCGCATCTGAGGTGGTTCAGCGTCACAAGCAATTTGTCCTCGGCACGATGACTCGTGCTGCGAGTCAGAAAGCGAGTCGTCGCGATCGCGCCGAAGCCATCGCCATGGCTCATCGCCTCCTGAAGTCAATGGCCGATGACGGCGAATCGATAAGTGTTAAATCCAAAATGGCCGGGCTCTACGAAAAAAGTCAGCAGTACGCTGAGGCCGTAGCTATCTATAAGGAGCTAGCTGCGAGTGCCCAAGAGGGTAGCCGCACTTCCTACATGGTTGCCGCTATTAGGGCTCAGAGTATCCTCGCATCGTGGCCACTTACAGTGCCTTGGAACGACTCCAAACACGGGCACGAAGATGCGCGGACTGAGCTGCTGAGTCTTTATCAGCAACTATCTGGCAATGGTCAGCAGAAGAGCTGGGAAATTGCGGCTCATCAGGGCTTACTCATGGTAGACCTTGGGCGTCGCGACGATGCGTACACGCTTTGGCAGGATCAACTGAAGTCCCAGCCAGCTGGCGTACATGCCGGCAACGCAGCAGGCCACATGTTGAGTGCATACGCCGGTGATCAAAACTGGCCTGAACTAGAGAAGATGGCGCGGTTCGTACGGGAACATAAAATTGCAGCTGTTCACCACGGCAAGCCCATCGACACGTCCGATCACCTCGCCCTAGCCTTGCTCGAGCAAGGTAAGGGTGCCATCGGCGAATCAAAATATAAGGACGCCACGAAAAAGTTGATCGAAGTGGTTAAACAGTTTCCGAGATTCAAACGCTGCGATGAAGCGATGTTTCTCCTGTCGTCAGCCTACCGCGGTGCTGGTGAGCATACGGCGGCCATCAACACTCTGGTGGCGTTCGACAAGCGATTTGCTACGTCAAGGTACTACCGGCAAGCGATGTTAAACGGTGGCGAATGGTCACAAAATATGGCCCTAGAGGAGCAGGCTGCACATTTTTATGAGCGCTTTCTCGCTAAATTTGCAAAAGATCAGGAGTCGCAAAAGATTCGGGATCAGCTGACATCGCTACACGTAGGACTTGGCCATTACGCCAGTGCATTGAGTGTGCTACACGCTACAGTCGCAAACGCCACTGATAGTCAAACCAAGTCAGCTGCACTGGTACAAATCATGGAGATCGAGCGCCGCAGTGGATCTATGGTTCGCGCAGCCGCTACGGCAAAACAGATCGCCAGTACTGGTGATGTTGGGGATGACGGCAAAGCGTCGGCGCTAGCAGTCAGAGCGCAGGTTGCGGCTAGTCAGGGTAAATTCGCGGAAGTTCAAACTATAGAGCGTGAGCTGCAAGGACTTTCTGGTCAGATTGCACAAGAGTCACTCGCAGGCACTAGGTTTATCTTAGCCAATGCACGCAGCAAGGACCCAATCAAAAGCTTTAATAATCTTGAGCTACGGGATCCTCTAGCCACTTTGAAGTCACATTATGGTACCTACCGTTCCGTGCGCCAAGCTTACAATGCCGTCTGTGATGTTGGGAGCACCAGCTTTTGCCCACTAGCTATGATGAAGCTCTCGCAACTCTCGGCGACTTTTGCTGAGCATGTTCAGGACATATCGATACAGGATAGTTTGGCACCAGAAGTGGTGTCACGCTTCAAGTCTCAGCAGGCTGCGATTATGAGCGATGTGACCAGTACGGCTCAGCAGTCTGACGCCAAAGCTTTGGCTATGGTTCAAAACGGCCATAGCGATCCAGATACGACACAGGCCGTTCTATGGCAGGCGGCAGGTGATTGGCAGAGTGACCGTGTCAGTGGCTCAACTGGTAATGGATTTGTGCAGTGGTCCGTCGATGAAGGAGCTGGCCATGAATAATTATTTAGGTAAGTTAATCGTCAAAATGCGGCTGGTTCCATTGGTCACTGCCAGCCTCTCGCTGGCTGGATGTATCACAACCTCGTCGCAATACGGTGCGGCTGGCGAGGGCGGTGTGATGCCGCAGTCATCCGTGGCACGCAGTGGCGTGGTCAGTCAGATCGGTGCCCGTGATCCGCTCCTAGCACCACACCCAAGAAATTATTGGTTAGATCAGCGCCAGGCCAAGGCCATGATGCCGCGGGCGCAGGCTGCCCTGGCAACTGGTGAGCCTGAGCTGGTAGTCAACATGGCTAAGGCAAAACTTGCCCGTACGCCCGGCGATCCTGGGGCATTAACGATGCTGGCGGCGGCCCTCACGATGAGTCATCAGTACGATCTTGCTGCCTACTATGCTGCGCAGCTGGAACAGGTTCAACCAGGTAACTCCTTTGCGCTTAACGTCAAAGGCATGGCCGCAATGCTAGCGCACAAGACGACGATGAATGATTACAGGTTGGCTCAAGACTACTTTCAAAAGGCGATGGATAACGATCCCATGCAGATTGCTGCTGGCCTCAATCTCGGTAGTTTGCAACTTGAGTTAGGAAACGCGCGCGGTGCGGCGACCGTGTTTAAAACCGTAGCTGAGCGCTGCGGGGCATGTACTGCGGCTCAAATAGGTTACGGTCGGGCGCTGGCCCGCTCGGGTGAATTTAGGGAGGCTGCCGCTGTTTTCAAAGACGTGCTCAAGAAGCATCCAGAGAACCCTGCCGCTCAGTATAACTTAGCTCTGGTCTACAAGAACGGCTTTCATGATAAGGCCAAGGCGCAATCCTACCTGGTGGCGGTTATTAAGAACTCCCACAACCGCGATCAGAGCTTGAAGAATCGGGCGCAAATTGTGCTGCGGTCACTGTCAGGGCAAAAAGCGATGGACGAGCGTGCACGCCTAGCTTCCGATCCTGCACCCAGCGCTGATGAGCAGGATGCTGCGATACTTATGACTGGTGCCGAGGGAGAATCTGAGGAACCATGATACCCTAGGACTATATTTGGGGAGGTAAGTGTGCCTAGGACCTTCAAGCTGATAGTCGTCTCCTTACTCTTGGCTTCTGCCGTAGCGTGTAAAAAGAAGCCACTCTCGATAAGCACGACTGCCTATATCCTTGGGCCACAAAGTTTAATTTCCGTTATTACGCCGCGGGAGCAATCTGAGATTGATCCTCGCGTACTCAATGCTTCCGTCCTTATTTCGACCCGGCTGGGGCCATCGGAAGTAAAGTTTTGCTCTGGTACCCTGATCCCGTCGGATCTAGTCGGTGGTAATCTGCGGGTGGTGGCCAATCACCACTGCTTTGCCGAGGTCGATAGCGAAGGCATAGCAATTCAAGAGCTGCTACCGGAGGCCTGCATTAAGACCAAGGTTTATCTTGGTTTTTTTGCCGGACAGTCCGAAAGCAGTACGATCACGGAATGCTTGCCGGGGAGTTTGAGAACCACCCTGGACGGTGATCTATCAGTGTTTCGTCTAGCTTCCAAGGTACCTGACCAGTTCCAACCACTTAGTCTCGCCGATCCCAATACTAACTTAGCCGGCCGTCAGGCGTTAATCGTGCACTACCCTGACATCAAATCAGCCAAGGTCGCATCACCCGACGGTGGACCGAAACTTCCGCTAGCTCAGGTGACGCGCGAACGTTGTAAGATAATCGGTAATTTTCCGATCGGTCATTGGCAGTTTGATCGTTCGCTGCCGTTCAGTATCAAACACACCTGTGATTTGACACATGGTTCTAGTGGCTCTGGTTTAATAGACGCCGCAACTGGTCAGCTCATCGGCGTAAACTGGGGTGGGATTAAAATCAACGATAACGGTCAGACCGAGACTGTCAATGTGGCGACAAGTATTGGTTTTGTTGATGCCTTCCTAAACTTTAATACATCAAAACTTGAGCATCAGGCAGCAGGAGCCCTCGCCGCTGCGGACTTGCCGTCCGCATCCAAGGATAAGGGCGGCGGCGTTCTACACGCTACCGGTATCACTAAGAGTCTTTCTTGTGGTGTCGTTGGATCTAGACCTGACGATACGACGTCCCTAGGCTGGGTAATATTAGCGGCGACACCGGTGATCGGTATGATCCTCAGTTCTGGGCTCTGGCGTCGCCGTCGTACTAAGTTCATCGCCGGCATGCTCACTCTTGTTGGCGCTCTGTTGATGCCGCATCAAGATGCTGAAGCCTCCCCTGCGGTTGCATCTGATACGGTCGCCTCTGATACGGTCACCCCAAATACGGTCAAAGTCTCGCCAGCGCCGGGATGGGGCACGGCCTACCTTCTCAGTGCGGTTTTTTTGGCCGAATATGACAGCTTGGTCGCCTACGACCGCGCCGCAGCGTCGGTGATGAAACGAGAACGCCCGCTGCACACGAACGAGTGGCTGCGCGCTCACGCGGCACTTGGCTACCTGAAGGCTCAGGGGATAAAATTCCCCGAGATGGAGCGTCTGGCTGATCAAGTCGCTATGGACCCTGCCGCCCGCGCTCATGCTCAATTCATCGGCTCCTTCAAATCCACCGATGCAGCGAGTTTGCAGACTATTGCCGCGACCTTTAAAGCTTCAAAATGGGCGGAGAGTTGGCCGCCTCTGAGTGTTGCATTTATGGCCCCAGTCCCTAAGTGCGCGTCTTCCGACCCAGCTACTATGAGTTGCGTTCCTAGCCAAACGACTCCGAGTGGTCAAGAGAGCACTGCCACGGCCGACACTCTAGCTTTAAATGCCGGCATTCAGGTAGCCCAGCGCCACTATGCCGAGGCCCTGGCGCTCCTCGTCGGCCTGGTAGAGCGTGATCCCAGCTTTAGATTGCCATACGAGCTAGTACAGAGAGCTTATAGTTGGCGTCAGCGCGGTAGCGGCAAAGTCGCTATTCAGGGCCTTTAATCTCGTCTTTCCTTAGAGCGGGATGGGATTCACGTCAAATAACGCTTTTCAAGGTCGCCCGAGACGCTACAATCGGCCTTTGGACTAGATCTCGCGTCTGAGGAGGCTAAGTGGCATGAAGCCGTTTAAAGATATCATCGCGGCTGGCGATAGCTTGTTGTTTGACGGTGCCATGGGCACATTGCTCTACGCCAAGGGTATCTTCATTAATCGGTGCTTTGAGGATGCCAATCTATCCGCGCCGGCTTTAGTTAAGGAGATCTACCAGGAATACGTGAGTGCTGGTGCTCAAGTCCTGACGACTAACAGTTTTGGCGCCAATCGCTTTAAGCTCGCCGGACACAATCTGGGCGACAAGACCTCCCAGATCAACGAAGCCGCAGCCAAAATAGCCCGCGACGTGGCTGGAGATCACGCCTATGTGGCGGGATCGGTCGGACCGCTCGGTGTACGGATTGAGCCCTGGGGACCAACCTCATTCGCCGAGGCCAGGGCGAGCTTTCGCGAGCAGATCGAGGGGCTAGTAGCCGGTGGCATCGATGTCCTATGTTTTGAGACCTTTGCCGATATATCGGAGCTGCAACAGGCCATCCTCGCTGCGCGCGATGTTGCACCTCACATGCCCATCATTGCTCACATCGTGATGAACCCTGATGGCAATACCCCGATCGGTACACCCATTGAGTGGGCGATGAAGAAGCTTGACGAGTGGGCTGTCGACGTCGTTGGACTCAATTGTTCGGTCGGTCCTGCTCCCATGATGTCGGCCATTGCCCGGATCAGAGCCACGACCAAACGACCGATCTCGCTGCAACCCAACGCTGGACTTCCAAAGGATGTCGAGGGGCGGCAGATCTACATGAGTACGCCCGAGTACATGGCAGAGTTTGCCAAGGACTTTCTTCAGGCGGGTGTGCAATTTGTGGGTGGCTGTTGTGGGACGGCCCCCGAGCACATTAAGGCCATGGCCAACGCGATCCGCCATCACAAAGCGATGAGTGGTCATGAGACGGGGCGTTTTGTCGCTTTCGCTACGCCGCGCTCACAAGATCCCGCACGGCAAAATGATGTCGTCGAGGCACCACGTGTGCCTGCTCGAGATAAGAGTGTTTGGGCGCGTAAATTAGCAAATGGGGAGCCAGTTTACTCCGTAGAACTCTTGCCGCCCCAGGGTGTCAGCCCTGATAAAATTGTCGCCAACTCGGCGCGTCTCAAGGCTGCCGGGATAGACGCAGTCAATATTCCTGACGGGCCGCGAGCGTCAGCGCGGATGAGTGCCATCATGACGGCGCTGATGATTGAGCAGAGGGCTGAGATTGAGACTGTCCTGCACTATACGTGTCGCGACAGGAATTTACTGGGGATGCAGTCTGATATGCTCGGCGCTCACGCCATTGGACTGCGCAACCTGCTGCTGGTGACCGGTGATCCACCTAAGCTAGGTAGCTATCCTGATGCTACCGGCGTTTTCGACGTCGATGCGATCGGTCTCACCAACATGGTGCACAGGCTCAATGGTGGCATCGATCTGGGCGGGCGGAGCATTGGCCAACCAACGGCTCTCTCTATCGGCGTCGGTGTCAATCCTGTGCACCGGGACTTTGAATACGAGATGAAGCGTTTTAAGTACAAGGTTGAAGCTGGTGCTGAGTGGGCCATCACGCAACCGGTATTTGATCTGGAGGCGATGTACCGTTTTCTCGATTTCATCGCTAAATCAGACATCAAAATCCCGATCATCGCTGGTGTATGGCCGCTCCTAAGCTACCGCAACGCCGTCTTTATGAATAACGAGGTACCTGGTGTGGTCATTCCGAGCGACATTATGGACCGCATGGCGCAGGCCAAGGATGCCGACGCGACTAAGATCGGGATCGATATCGCCCGTGAGATGGTGGGGAAACTAGGCCGTGATGTCCAAGGGCTGCAGCTCTCGGCGCCCTTTGGCAGGGTCGAACTAGCGCTAGCCATTATTGGTCGCTAGTTACCGGGATGTTCTCGTTTTTCTCTAGAAATACGACGGTCTCTACATGGTACGTGTTGGGGAAGAAATCCAGGGCCACCACGCGTTTAACCATGTAGTGATCAGCACGACACAAATAGGCGAGATCCCTCGCCAGTGTTGTGGGATCACAGCTCACGTAAATCATGGACTGGGGATCGAGGTTCTTCAGGGGCACGACACCTTTAGGAAATCCCTGCCGTGGGGGATCGAGAATGACCATGTCAAACTGCTCGCCACCGCGGGAGACCTTCCATAGATGCTTTTCGGCGTCGCCCGTCAAGTAAACCACATTGCTTAATTGATTCACTGACGCGTTGTGTTTGGCTACAGCTATGGCATCACGATTAGCCTCAACACCTTCGACGTAGCGAGTTCCATCGGCCAGAGGTAGCGACAGATTGCCACTACCGCAGAAGACATCCAGGATACGGCTTGGTCTCACCTTCTCGACGTAGTCTAGGACCAAACGGCGTAGGGTGCGGTTTAGCTCTAAATTTACTTGCTGAAATTGACCCGGTTTCGTGGCGAAATTGCGATCCAGATCAGATTCAAAGTGAACGTTAGGCGCGTTTCTTAAATCAAACACCAGTCCAGCCCAATGCACTCCAGGTAATTCTGCAACGAGCGCAGTAAACCGAGAAATTGTCTCGCGGTTACCGTCACCGGGGTAGACCGTTACTAGGAGACTGCCGCGCTCCGTCGCCGGAATTTCCTGAATTTCCATGCGTACGGTGAAAGCCTCTGGCTGCTCCAGAGTTAAGTTGCGCAAATTGGCGATGAGTTGATTTATCGCTGGAGCCGCAATGGCACAGGCGGTGATAGGTACGAGGTCGCGGCTTTGACGGCGAAAGTAGCCGACATTCATCGTGCCGTCCACGTGATGGTGGAGGCGGATCAAAACGCGGTTACGGTAGCCATGGGCTGCTGGTGACCCGATCATCTCTACCGTGAACCCGTCCGGCAATTTGCCGATCCGGCTCAGGGCTGAGACGACAAAATTTTGTTTCCAGCTGAGCTGCTCTTCGTAGGCGATGCCCATCCACTGGCAGCCACCGCAGTCTCCCGCGTACCGGCAGGCAGCGGGACCTCGCAAGGGACTAGCTTCAATCAACTTGTCGATAGCGACGTCAGCGTAGCGCCCGTGGTCCTGCGTGACCTGACCCTCGATGATGTCACCAACTACGGCGTCGGCGATGAAATATACCTTGCCTTCGTGCCGGGCTATACCCTTGGCGCCGTAGGCCATTTTCTCAACTGTTAGTCTCAGAGTCAGGGCTGGGTCTCCTCGTCGCCGCGCGGCGTGGGGAGCGAGCGCGCCTTGCCTTACCTGCGGCCACCCGTTCATGCCCTTGTTTCGGAACGAATTCAAAGGAAATCTGCAGCTTTTGATTCTTGGCTAAAAGAGCCAATGGTTCCTTAAGCATCGCCGCGACGGCATTGCCTATCTCGCGCGCGACCATGTGGATGACCTCGTCCTTGCCCTTACCAGCGCGGGCGAAAAGGGCCGACATCAGCGCCCTAGCCTTCTTGGCTTCGACCTCTTCATCGCTCGTGTCGTCGTCGCGGTCGGCATCGGCGCGGCCGACGAGAAGCCGCAGGATACTCTCAGTGATAGACTTGGACTCTTCAGACATAGCCGCCCTTCCTGGCTGCTGCCGGTCATGAGATCGGGATGGGTAAATGGTGACTGGGCCTGCTCTAGATCAACTCGAGCAACGTAGCAATATCAACCTTGGAGTGCGCCTTGGCTCCGAGCTCGCGACTGGCTGCGAGTTGCTCGCGGATGCGGCGTGCGCAGCCTTCAACTTCTTCAGCCGATGGCATGCGCTTTTTCTTGTTGCGTAGTTTTTCCAGCAACTGCTGTTGCGCCTCACTACTGGTGAAGCCATGAAGCCGCGCCCAATGATTGCTCTCTTCCTCAAGCTCGGCGAGGTAGTCGGATTCGCTAACCTCTACAGCCATGAGCGGGGGGTGGCGGTCGATGATTCTCAGTCCCATACCTACCTCCAAGGCAAACTGCGATCAGTATCGCATACTTAGTCACCAAGGTCACTAGCGACGAACAAACCGAAGTCGATTTACGAAATATTTACAGCTCAGCTCCAGAGTCTGGCGGCGCCGCGCACACCACTGGAATCGCCGTGTTTAGCTTGCACCAGTCGTGTCGAGACGCGATCGGAGAAGACGTGGGCAAGCCAGAGTTTAGGCACTTCTTCGTAGATTCTTTGCAGATGAGACATGCCGCCGCCGATGACAATGCAGTCGGGGTCGACGATATTGATGACGAGCGCTAGTGATTTCGCAAGCCGCTCAAGAAAGCGGTCGTAAGCGGCTTTGGCCGCAGCGTTGCCTGCTTCAGCCGCGGCTACGATGGCGGCTGGCTTCAGATCATCGCCAGTTGCCGCCTTATAGTCACGGGCAAACGCCGGACCTGAGCAGTAGGTCTCGATGCAGCCCACGTGACCACAGAAACAGGGCGGCGCCGGTAGATCTGCCGCTGTCGGGCGTGGCAGCGGGTTGTGGCCCCATTCGCCACCGATACCGTTGCGACCTGCGATACAGCGTCCGTGAACCACCAGGCCACCGCCACAGCCGGTACCTAGGATGACGCCAAAAACAACGGGCTCGCCGGCTGCAGCGCCGTCCGTGGCTTCAGACAGTGCGAAACAGTTGGCGTCGTTGGAAATGCGTACGGATCGCCCCAGACGTTGTTCGAGATCCTGCCAAAGCGGGCGCCCATTGAGCTCGGTAGTGTTGGCGTTTTTGATAAGGCCCGTGTCGGCTACGTGGGTGCCGGGGATGCCGATACCAATAGAGCCGCTCTCACCCAATTTGCGTTCGGACTCCTGAATCAATTGGACGATGGCACCCACGATTCCATCGTAGCTGCCACGGGGGGTAGCAATGCGGTGGCGCAACACTTCGGAGCCGTCTGGCTGCATTGCCAGGAGCTCTATCTTGGTGCCGCCGAGGTCGATTCCAAACAGCATTGGGTACCTCCTCTCCCTGTTGCTTCAGGTGGAGAGCCCAATTCTTAACCCCACCTCTGCTTTGACAGTGGCTTAGGACGGGGTGGGGTGACAAGCTTAAACTGACCCACTCACCTGTAGGCGCATGGGCTACCATCCATCAACAACCCAGTGGCTTAGAGGAGAATAGTCCAGTATTCGTCGGGCACTTGTTAGCGGGAGTGGTCCCCTGGAACTGGTAGTTCAAGTTCCCCTGCCTGAAGTCATAAGCAGGGTTGAATAACGTACTCAGGCACGACGCCTTCTCGGTCTCGGTGACCAAGCAACGGTCGTAATCGCGCACGAACACCTCTACCGCCCCAGATTCGGCTTCTGGCGGCGTGTAGCTCAACTGCAGTTCATTGGTGATCTTTTGGTTGTGCGGCGGCTCAACATTAAACCCGGTTGGTAGTCCCTTCAGGAAGATTGCCAGGCGACGCGCTGGCTGCGATTGATCTACGGCATTGATACGCCAGGTGAGCCTGGTGCCTTGTTGGCCTGTGAGACCAGATGTGCTACTGCCCTGGAGTAGCAGTGGCTGCGGGGCTGCCGGGGGGCAAGAGTCCTTGGATCTGCAATTGGGATCCGTGCTGTCCCACATCCCGCCGCTGCCCGACTCTTTTTCGGAAGCGGTGTCGGGAGAAGCGTCTTCGTCTCCAGAGCCGCTGCCGTACTGCTGAGCGCCAGTGCCACTCGTACCACCATTGCCGCCGGTGCCTTTGGACGGGGGAGGTGGTGCCTTACTGCCTGAGCAGGCGACGACCAAGTTTACCAGGCCGCAGAAAATCAAGGCTAAGGCCAAGTAGTCACGACGGATAGTCAAACTTTGTGAGTGCATAGGATCCTCTAAATCCTGGTTTCATTTGCAAACGTATCGGAAGATTTGGGTCAAAACTTTAAATAAATCCAATAAATCCATTTATTTCAGTGTGTTGGGTGTGAGTGCGGTCGCAGCGCGGTCAGATTGGGGTAATATTAAGGTACCGAGATGCATGGATCTCTTTCTCTCGCCATCTTTTTAGACCCCAGTCTGACAAATCCCCACCATCGAGGCATTTTTGAGGGCGTACGTCTACGGCGCATTGGTGCTGCTGAGTCTCATGTTGGGACTTTGTCCGCGGATTATGGCCAAGACGGTAGAGCCAGCTTTCCAAGATCCCTTCGACCTCGCGGCCGGCGGGGCATCGCTAACGCGTGCCAGTAAGGAGGGGATGCTGTTCTCAAATCCCGCCCTGTTGCGGCTTGCATCCGGATTTATTCGCTGGATAGGCTCGTCCTCAAACCTGCTCGTAAACAAGGAGTCTGTAGATACCGCTCGTAGGTTCTTGCCGGGCGGTTCATCCGGTGATACCGGAGCATCTGGAGCGGGCAATACCGAGGTAGTCGATCTGATACTGAAAAATCCTCTGCGTCTGGGCTGGGGACAAGCCGTGAGCCTTATCACCCGCAGCTTTGGTGGTAGTTTTTTTAGCCGATTCGAAGTCGACTTTGCCGCGTCGCAGTACGGCGCTTCCGGATTACCAGAGGTCGCCATTAAGACCGAGAGCTACAACGGCCTCGTCCTGGGCGCGCCCATTCCAGTGCCGCTACCATATTTGTACCTCGGGTTTACTGGGAAGTATCTCTTCGCCAGTGAGGAGTCGGTGACTGCAGATGTAGCTGATCAATCACAAATCACAAAGTATTCCGACCCAAACACCCTGAAGAGTCTTTATTCGCAAAACAGCGGCGCAGGCGTTGATGCAGCGGCCCTCCTATTTTTACAGGGAAGTTCGGTCGACTTCAGTCTGGCCGTCAAGGCCGATGATATCGGTAATACGAGGCTGACGGGGGATAGTTTGTCGCCCAAGTCACTGAAACAGGTAAACAGTGTGGGTACAGGACTGACGCTCCATACTGGTGACGACATGATCCATGTTGCCGTCGACTACCGTGACGTTGGCAATGTGTATGGTGAGCCTCTATTTAAACGTGTCTATGCCGGGACTAAAGTGACAGTTCGGCAGATGTTTGGCGTAGCGGCTGGATTTTACAACGGGTACCCCTCGATGGGGGCCGTGGTTGATCTCTTCTTCTTCCGCCTAGCGCTGACCAGTTACACGCGTGAACTGGGAGACCATCCTGGTGTGGCACCGCGCCATATGTATTTAGCGTCCATTAGTGCAGGTTTTTAATGAATATGAGCAAGGCACATAGCTTAGGTGGGACGCTGGTGACAGCGATCATAAGCGTCGCTCTGTTTTGGGCTTGCAGTGGCAGTAACAACCTATGGGACTGCGATAAAGGGTTTAGTCGCATCAAATGCGATAAACCGACTCCTGAACAGTTGGCCCGGCGCCACCTGAATAACGGAGAGTTCAGTGAGGCGATTGACATACTGACCACGGCGATTAGCGAGGAGCCAGAGAATTACCTGCGCTATCCGCTCCTGGCCGCGGCCTACGCCGGTCGTGGTGGGATCGACATACTTGGTATCGCCCGCAAGCAGATGTCTACCGGTGAGAGTCCTCTGCAAACGTTCTCGGCTTTTCTACCGACGCCGAGCTCCGTCGATACGACCACTTACCAAACAAATCTTTCAGATGTGGCTCTGGCCGTAGCTACGTTAAATGGCATCCCGCCAGATATTCTTAGCGATACCGAGGCCTTTGAGTATAGTGCTAGCGCTCTCCTGCAACTCACGATTTATCAGAGCTCTTATTCCATTATGTACCTAAATCAATTCATCATTTCTCCTGCAACTGGGACTATCAGTGTGGATCAACTCAGCAATATGACCGATGACGAGGCGGCCCAGGTGCTGGCCAATCTGATTGCAGTGGGACAGCTTCCAGGAGCCTCGGGTAACAGTCAGATGCAGACGGCGGTTGCCAGTATCGTCGAGAATATCAATGGTCAGTCGGGGGATTCGACCAAAGATAAAATAAAAGCTTACGTAGCCACCCAGCAATCAGGTACATGAACCTGGACTAGACTCCCTGGAACTCAGGAGAGTCATCCCCGAGTGACTTGTGACAATGACTCGTGACGGTGACTCTTGACCGTGAATAATGACTATGACCAAGAAGCTCGGACTGTACCTACATATTCCCTACTGCGCAGCGCTTTGCAGCTACTGTGACTTTGCCAAGACGGCAAATCATACGCCCGCGCTCATGGCCCAATATGTGAGGGCCTTGGAGGAACAGGCTCGAGCTTGGCTCAATTCACATTTGTTGGCAGATGCAAGGTCTGGGGGTATCAGCTCGGTATTCTTTGGTGGCGGGACACCGAGTTTATTTGCTGCTGAACTCGCACCCGTCTTGGCAACAGTCCGCCCGTTTCTTCAAGTTGATGCTGAGGTCAGCTTGGAGGCGAATCCGGACGATCTCACTGAGTCGCGACTTCAGTGCTGGCGTGACATCGGGGTGAATCGCTTATCGGTCGGGGTGCAGTCGTTTGATGGGGATGCTTTAAGCACTTTGGGACGCACACATGACGCTGCCCTTGCCAAAGACCGGATCAGTCGCGCACTGCGGTACTTCCCCAATCTCAATGTCGATCTGATTTATGGTTGGCCTGGACAAACAGTGAGTAGCTGGCAGCAAGATTTAGCTGCAGTGATAGCCCTGGGTGTGCCGCATCTGAGCCTTTATTGCCTCACTTTTGAGTCGCGTACGGTACTCGGTCGCAAATCTGAGCGTGGCATGATCGCAGCGCCAGTTGATGATCACGTAGCACATCTTTATCAGGTGGCCTGCGATCACTTGGGAGCCGCTGGGTACGAGCACGAAGAAGTGTCCAATTGGTCTAAGACCGGACATAGCTGCCGCCATAATTGGCTTTACTGGCAGGATCATTATTTTATCGGTATCGGTGCTGGGGCTCATGGTTACTTGTCGGCGGGCGATCCTTGGGGCATGCGCTACGCCTATCCGCGCAATGATCGCGTCTTTGGCAAGCCTCAACCTGCTAGCCTACGGGCAGATACGACGGCTGCTTTTGCCGCGTCGCTTGGAGCCACGGTTGACGCGGAACGTACGGCCGAATCCTGGCTCACCGAGCTTGTGGGCTCCGGCCTGCGGACCAAAAAAGGCGTCAACATCATCACTGCAGCGGAGCGATGTGGGCTGCGGTTTAAGCCCACAGTGCATGTAGATGCCGCACTCAGAGACGGCATCCTAAGGCTTGATGACGAAGGAACCCTAACTCTCAGGCCAGATGAGTGGTTCCGCGAGTCAGGGTGGTGTGTCGAAGTTTTGAGGTCTTGTGTTGAGATCTGATTTCTGATCGGTGGAACGATTAGCGCAGCCGGATCATGTTACGCGCAATCGCATCGTAGCTATCCTCAGTGTAGAACTGTACGTAAGGACAGTCAGCGATGTTTCCGATCTGGAGATCAGGTACATTAAAGTCTAAGCGCTGAGCATCGGTGATCTTGCCGACGTTACAGGCCTTGGTACCATCAGCTTTGACCACAAAATTAGGATCGTCTTTATTAACTCGTTTAACAAATCCAAGTAACCGACCCACCGGATCCATGACGATGAAATATCTCATATAGTGGTTTTCACCCGCATCATCATGCATGAAGTCGATGTTGACATTAAAAGACGAACCGTCTGGTGCCATATCGGTGATCCGACCACGGGCACAGTGCGCAGATAGGGTGTTCTGGGTATAAAACTGAAATGGGGTCGTAATCAGTCCCGGTGTCGGGTTGAGGGTGTTGCCAAGTATGAAGGACTGAAAGTCCGTCCTCATAGTTTGCGGCAAAAATGTAGTATTAAGAGTGCTGATCTGTGGCTTTTCAATTGTTGCTGTATAGAGTTTGAGGTTGGAACCAGTACGCACCGAGTAGATGCATGTGTAGGTAGCGGTGTGATCTAGCTCGACGTTTTCGAAGCGGACATAGGGCACAAAGTTACGGTCGAGCATCTTCATCGAGGAGTCGAAATAGCGAGCACCGACAACAAAGTTCTTGGGGTCTAGTAATACCACTGACTCGACATAACTCGCCGCAGACTGCTTGAGATTCATGAAGAGAGTGATGTTAGCGCGGGATTTAAGCGTGGAGCGAGGACCAAAATGGAGGCCGTCGATCCAGAACTGAAGGGTTGCGCCGGCTTGCTCGGGTTTGACGTTTGGTGGTGTGGTATCGACCTTTTCACATGCGCCTTCAGCAAACAGCTCTGTCGGTGACACAAAAGTCGCACCGATGCCCATGGTGCCGGTTAGTTTCAAAAGGTGGCGACGGTCAATTTCATAGACATCTGTTTTGATCATTGGCATGAGTGAGCTCCTTAAAGGGATCTGTGTAGTGGGAAATTGAAACTGACTCTGTCAGCCGATTTGGATCATGGTCCGTGCGAGTTTGCCGTCTGGCATTTCGACGTAGGTGCAGAAAACCTGGTGTTCCAAGATATTAAACTGGGCTCGGTCAATCACGGTTCCCATGACATCGGTGATGGTGCCCTTTAGTTCAGCGCCGACACTCCAAGTCGTTGTCGGTAAAGCTGTGTGGAGGTTACGGACCTCTGTCGCCGTGGTGTGTGGATATTTGACAGTGGTATCTACAGCAAAGCTGGCACTGTTCTCGGCAAACACTGCGACGCTCTGGTAGGCGGGCATACCCGTGGGGACTCCGCGTCCCGAGAGATCGACGACCGACTTGTTTTGAAACTTAGTCATGAAGTTTATCGGCAAGACCGCTTTGGCTCGGGAATCGCTATACTGCATCAGCACGACTACTTCGTTAAGTGCGGACCCCTGATCGACGAGCGATAGACCGTCAATCACGATAGGGCGCCAGGTGCCATCGGATTTTTTGTCCGCGCCAGTGATGCCGTGAAGTGCCAAAAGACGTCCTTTGGCATTGGCGATCACAACCTGCTTAATGTCTTCGCCGGCGGGGAGCACGATCGCTAGCATGGCCGAGTCTTGACGCCCGTAGAAAGCGCTCACGACTTGTTTTTCGACCACTGTGGGCGGGATGTCGACTTGTGGATTCCCCACAGCGTTACAGTTTTGCGCGGCATCCCCGCTCGACTTCACCTGGGGATCCCCAGGTGCCGCGGGCTGGGGGCCGGGCTGCGCGGGGAGATCGCTAGACCGGTTGTCCCTAGACACGGGCTTACCGGCTAGTCCGTCCGAGAACTTAGCGTTCGAACAGGCTTGCGCAATGAGACCAGCCAACCCTGCCGAGAACATTAAACGACGCGGCATCTGAGGTTTAGTGGTAACGGCTACGGTGCTCTTCGGCTCGGTGGCGGTGACAGGTTGTTCGCCCTTTTTTGGTGCCTGGTCCTGCATCGGTGGTCCCCTTTTATCACCTGGTTCCTCTAGAGAGATTTCGGTAATTCATGGGGCACAGTATCCTGACAGAACCCGTCATCGGAGTTTTGTTCAGGGAACTTGAGTAAAAAATAAAAAAGTAATCATTTTAGAGGTCTGTCGGGCATCAAAAATGGTTCGGAAAAGCCTTCAACTTATTGCTTCTCGCATGTGATCAGGCTAACGCCAAGGTTTAGCTGGGCGACATAAGTCCACCCATTTGGACAGGAGCCGCGGTTGAAGGTTACGATCGCACCGTGAGGCATATTGTCGAAAGATGGTGCGCCGCCAAAATAGGATGCACAAAAGCCACCCGTGCCACGAAATAGATCGGGCTCACGCGTTGCAGGATCGACAAATTCTGGGATGATACGGCGATTCAGGTGATTCAGCGGACCTTGATTAGTCTTGGTCGCCCGAAAGACAATTTTATTGTTCTTGCACTGTGCGGTAAGCGTCCAGACACCAATCTTGCCATTTGGGCCGGTGAGTAGAGATCCGTCGCCTTTACGGATCGGTACGGCACTAAAGTGAGCGCAATTCAGAGGCAGGCTGTTCTGCGACGGTGCACCCAGTGACATACGACAATCGAAAGTCTCGATCACAGTGCGCTGCAGTGACATCAGATCACCGCGCAGAGTTAAATGGTTTGCCCCTTCGTTCAGTTGATGTAGCAAAGTGACCGTGGAAGCAGCCACTACGGCACTGATTGACATTGCGATCATTGTTTCGATGAGCGTCATGCCGCTTGATCTTGATAATGGTATGTTAACTTTGATGTTTGCACCTATAGACGACGATTTGATTATCTGTTTCTTGCGACGTGCTTGGGAAAGTTAATGCACGCTGGCAAGAATCTTTCATACGATCTGGGCTAAAATATCCTGCGTACCCTAAATCTAGGTAGCCTTGATCGGGTAGATGAGTGATGCGAGCGATTAAGTATACCCCGGCCTCGACAGCCGCATCGCTTATTTGGTCTCGGTTCATCACACCTGCCGCAAAAAGTTGGGTATTTGTGTCTGAGTAGTTATGAAAGAGTTCCCGGCCGGCTAAAATCGCGACTAACGGAGCAACCTCGTGGGAACCGTAAAGAGGAAATTTATCTGGGAGTTGATTAATTGCGGTAGCTACTTCTGGTGCATTGGAAAAGTGACCGATTCCCTGGAAGTAGCGGAAATAACCATAATTTGAGGTGACGCAATTTATTCCTAAAGCGATTGTTGCGCTGAAGAATATTGGGCGCCATTTGTTTCCGCGATGCCAAAAATCGTTGAGTGCCGTTAGACTGAAAACGATCAGAAAAGGCATTAGAAAGTCCAGGTAAACAAAATACAAGTCTTTGAACATTGCAAAAAAGGCCAGCATAACGACGAACGACCAACCAAGAGGCTTTAGGCGCGACAACCAAAAACCAAGAAGTCCAACAATAATTAATGCCCATTCTTTGGCGATAAAGAATGTCGATACCTCGAACTTGCTTAAGCCTGCGGGGCGCCTAAAGTGCATGAGAAATGTGTGCTCAAGCATGGGTTCGAATGCCAAGAAAGCAAAAGGAAGCACCACCATAGCTGTGATTGCCAGTGTACCGTACAAGAGTCTTAAGGCTGGTTTTATCCGATGTTTGAACAGGTCAAATAAGCCAAAGATTGCTGCAGCGGGTAGAGCGTAGATCTTTGTTAAAAAAGATAGCGCGAATGCGATTCCCGCGCGGAGCGGTCTTTCACTTTCGTAGAGGTACCATCCAAGAACTGTCAAGAGTGTTGTGATCTGGACGCCAGTTATAAAATCAGACGTCGACAGTACCGTGAAGCTCCATAGATGAAGCAGTGGCGCCATCCATGCAAAGCGATTAGCTCGTTTATTCAGGATCATGAACAGCAGATATGCTGTGATTGATTCTGCGATCACAGGTACCATCTGATAACCCATGACCCAGCTTGAAAAAAACGGCCTTAAAATTGTCATGATGACTATTTGAATCGGAAAATCAGATAGCACAAAGTCCCGGTAAGGTAACGCACCCTGAGACAATAACTGTGCGTCGTAGATGTAGGCGTTGCCATCGCCAAATCGATAATCAAGCATCGCTAACTTCGTTGCGATAAATGCCAAGCAAAAAAATAAAGCGCGGAGGTCGAGCTCGATCTTCCATCCGTTTTTTTTGTGGTTGTAAGTCAGGTCGTTCAGCGCCCGGTCCCTCGTGGCTATGTTGTGGTCGCTTTGGTCACAGGAGAGAGATCTTGTTGGTCCATAATCAGATCGGCGAAATACAACGCTGCTTTAGCAGGTGAGGGTTGCGTGATCTATGGTTAGCGACATGTGGACCGTTCTGGGGGCTATCCGAGGCGTTCGACAAATCGGAAAATGGTAATAAAAACATATACAGATCGAGGTTTTGAAGTAATTACTTCAGTAATTTAGAAATAAAATGTTCAAGTCCCTGCGCACTCTGCCGATAAGTGCCCCAACCTGAAGTCGCATGGCGCGACTAATGTCATTCAGCGCAAGGGGGGGACCAAGCATATGGCCGTATTTGATCACAAAACCATCTGGGTCATGCTCGCGGCTGCGAGTTTAGGTCAGATGGGCTGTAAGGCTCACGGTAAAAGAACCACGGGTGAGGCCCTGCAGCCTACCTCGTACTCAGTCCAAGCTGCAGTCGGTAACGGGCTCGACAACAAGATTGATAGCCGTCTGGTTTGGCAGCGAAACGAATTACCAAAGTGTCTGCAAAATCGCGTGGACGCAAAGTTTTATGTTTGGGCTGAACAAAAAACCTTATCCTGTCGGGCCTCCGGGGCGTGGGAGTAAACTATGAAGCAAGTCACAAATATTTTATTAGGTACTCTGATCGCCTGCCTGCTTGGCGTCATTGCGGCGCCCCAGGCTCAGGCTTTTTTCTGGTACAGCTGTCCAGTGCAGCCGCCGCCACCACCAGATAGTTGTGTGAAGCCACCAAATAATCAGTGTGCAAAAAATTCGGATAAATTTTGCTCGTCATGTAAAGACTCTTGTTTGACTCCAGTCAACGTCTATCAGTGCCAAGGCGACGGCAAGAAGAAGTTTGGTTTCCTAGTTACAACCAATGCCTCGCAGTGTGCTGCGAGTGCGGGGTGGCAAGAGCCTCACAGAATCTTTGAGGCATTCGCCAATATTTCGGGCAACACCTGTATAGCGACGCAATCACGCTGCGATACCAGTAACGCCTCTTATATCAATCTGACCGGAACGGCCTGCACGACCACCAAAAAGGGAAAAGTGGTCAACGTGGGCTTTTCCCTACTCAACGCCCCTGAATTGGGAAGTATGCCGATCTACCAATGTCGCGACGCCAATGGTTACACGGCGCTCAGTCTTTGGAGCGACTGCGCGGGATTAACGGGTTACACAAAGGTTGCGATGTTAGGCTACGCCTTCGGCAGTGCAGCGCCACGTTGTTATCAAGGACCCGCTGGTCCCGCGGGCCCTCCCGGCCCCCAAGGTGCTAAAGGTGACAAAGGTGACAAAGGTGACAAAGGTGACAAAGGTGACAAAGGTGCTCCGGGAGCGCGTGCCGTTGTTAAGACCAGGGTTTTGCGGCCTAATGAACCTGTACCCCCCGGTGTGAAGCCTTGCCCTCAAGGTGGTATCTTGGTTGAGTCGTTCACCGATGTGAATGCTAACGGCATTTATAATAGTCCTGAGGATAATCCATACTCAGTCCAGTCGGTCTGTAACGGCGAATCTGGACCCCAGGGTGAACCTGGCTATTCAGCATTACTGAAAAGTACTCCCATCCCTCCGGGAAGTCCTATCTGCCCTGCCGGTGGTTATCATGTGACTGCATTCCTTGATAAAGACAGAAACTTGCAACCATCACCAGGCGAGATCCTTTACGAACAAGACATTTGTAACGGGCTACGCGGTGACAAAGGTGACAAAGGTGACAAAGGTGACAAAGGTGACAAAGGTGACAAAGGTGACAAAGGTGACAAAGGCAACGATGGTGCTGATGCCGTAATCACTGTTCAGGATGCTCCTCCAGGGTCCTGTCCTAACGGAGGTAAACTCTATATGAGTTGGACCGACGTCGTCCAAAGTCCAGGGGAGACAGTCCCAAGTTTCAGTGGTGCACCAGACTACAACTTGCAGGAGTCGATCATCTGTAACGGCAAAGACGGTGCTAATGGTAAATCGGTTCTTGTAGAAGTAACCAATCTACCGTCAGGTTCAGGTTCAGCCTGTGTCAACGGTGGTACTCGTGTTGTCTTCTGGTACGATATCAACGGTAACGGAATCCGTGACCCAGGTGAAGCTGTGGAAGACTACATAACCTGTAATGGCAAGGACGGTGATAGCGTTGTATTTCAGTCAACTCCGCTACCATCTGGCTCGCCTGAATGCCCAACGGGCGGTGTAACCTACACACAATGGATGGCATCGACTCCAGGTAATAAGTCATCGCAGAACATTTGTAACGGGTTCAATGGCATCATTACGACAACCTCAAATCCGCCGCAATGTCCCAACGGTGGTGTGCTCTACACCTCATGCACTGACTTAAACAATGATGCTCGGTGTGAGTATCCAGCTGACATCAACATCATTCAGACGCCCATATGTAACCAGTGCGCTAGCACGCCAGGAACGGTCAATCCAGTGTGCCAAAACTCAGGTCTCTTAAATCTCATACCGACTGCGGCTGGGGACTGGAATTCAGCCACTGCAGCATGTCGACAGGTTCGGATCGATTCTCCGTTTCCAGTATCTTCACCACTCGAAAACTCTGGTAAAACAGGATCGCAAGTCTGCAGTATTGCTGGTGCTGGTAGTTGCCTAGGTGTGGTTGAATTTAAGGTTGCAGGCGTTAACTTTAACAAAAACAACCTCAACGACAATCCACCGCCAGCACAGCTAACGTGTGATAAGCCTCTACCACAGCAATGGCCATGGGCAAGTCACACAGTAACTACATCGGATCAATTGGCCTACGGGGAGGCGGACACCTACATTGTGTGCTGTTCAAATTTGACAGCACCTGTATTAGCTCCGTAGTTTAATTTGAAAATGTAAGTTACTCCGGTAGCAAACGGCACAGGTGGCCTCCTCAAACTGAGGAGGCCACTTCTTTTTTCAGTTTCGGGTAGATGACGTTCCTTAGATTTTGTCGTGACAGAGTTTAGCGTCTATATAGACCAGCAAATTTTAGTAAGATGGGTTGGATTTAGGGGATAAATTCATAGTTGAAGCAAAAATTTGATGGTTATCGAAAGATGGCTAATAGTTAATGTGGTTAAAAAATCATGTTTTCCCAAGCGAAAGATGAGTAAATTAAGCAGCCTGTACTAAAGACCAGACACATAAATTTTAGGCATCCAACGAACTAGATGATAGAGATCCTTCCGTTATCTTATTTTTTGCTCGTTGGATGTGTTGCAACGAGCAGGCGTAAGACTTTAACTTCCACCATATAATAAATTTTTCTGCGTTCGCAGGCTCGCTGTAGCAGGATCCCCAGTATTAGGAACCGACCGGACAGTGACCGGGTTTAAGCTCGTACC
Organism: Deltaproteobacteria bacterium; assembly: GCA_016874735.1. Lineage (NCBI taxonomy): Bacteria > Pseudomonadati > Myxococcota > Myxococcia > Deltaproteobacteria bacterium. The sequence continues at coordinate 8,416 of VGTI01000019.1, read as the reverse complement.
ACTAGTACCGAGTAATCGTGGCGTACTGCCTGGTCAAGCGACACACTCCCCAAAGTAATGAGGTCAACGAATCCGTGGCCCTGAGCTCCAAGAACGAGGAGGTCAGCTTTTTCCTCCTTCATCACACGTTCCAGGGTGTCACTCACGTAACCCGATTCGACCCGAGAGGTGACTTTGGCCGAGGGTAGCGTAGACTTCACCTTATCGACGATCGTAGCGTTGTTTTTAGCCAGGCCATCTTTGACCCAGGTCGACACGTCGGCCTTAAAGTGCTCGATGACTGCTCCCATGGCTTTTAAGAGCTGTTCTGGGTACACCGTAGTGACAACCACGCGCTCCACATTTTGTGGCTTCCAGGAAAGCAACTTGTCGATACAACGATTGGCATAGTCGGAATGATCGGTAGCCAATACCAATGTCACAGGCTTGACTGCACTCTCAGGCTGCTTGCTGATAAGTATACTTTGTTGAGCGCTCAGGAGTACCTTGCGACTTACACTGCCTATAATGACGCGCTCTAAAGCATTCTTGCCCGAATGTCCAACCACAAGTAAATCAGCAGCGGTTTCTTTCGCGTGATTAACAAGGGCATTTCCCGTCATGCCAGTCAAAACTTTTGTTGTGGTTGGTAGACCCTTGTCTTTAAACGCCTTCTCGCTGCCGGAAAGGACTGATTTAGCGAGCTCAGTTTGCATTCTGACGAATTCATTCACTACAGAGGTATGAGCGGTGTCTGGTCTCACTGCGACTGCTGCACCCAGGATTTCTATAGCAAACGCTAAGTCTACTTTGGCATTGGCAAACCCAAGTGATGCCACTTGCGCACTGAGTCGCTCCGCGGTTGCTATTTCATCGACTCCAACTAAAATTTTCATGGGGGACTCCTGATATATAGAAATTCTCAGATCAGTCTCGGCCCAGTCATCAAAAAAGGGCCATATAATGCCACAGAATAACATGCTAAGATCCCGGCGACAAATATAAGGCGTGCGAGTGCAAGCAGTCCGGTTAGGTGCCCCGGTAACCGCCGATTTTTGGAGGTCTGTCTCAAGAATGGAAGAGTTGGTCGTCGTCGGAGTATGCCTGGTCCTCAATGCCATTCTGGCAGCGTATGAAATGGCTTTTGTCGCGGTCCCCAGACCTGAACTGCGTCGCTTAGCAGAAGCTGGGGGCAAGTATGCGGAGGCTACCCTAAAGTTAAGAGAAAATCCTGAGAGGACGCTGTCGATTATTCAAGTCGGCATCACGCTAGTTGGTGCGGTCGCTGCGGCTGTCGGTGGTGCAGGTGCGGCCGAGACTATAGAACCCTATCTGATGAACAATTTTAATTTAAGTCAATCGTCGGCAGAGTGGATTGCGATTGTAATTGTGGTAGTGCCAATCACTTATCTAAATGTCATCCTAGGTGAGCTTGTGCCTAAATCTTTGGCTCTACGTAATCCTATACGAATCCTAATATACGGTGCACGTTGGTTTGCGATCGCTGATAGGTTTCTGGCACCTGTTATTACTTTGCTCGAATGGTCCACTAAGCGTGTCATAGCTTTGCTATTTCCTGCGGAACCTAAGGTTGAAAGCGCCGATAGTGCACCGATCGCTCTTGAACTAGAATCTTTTTCACCTACCCACCGGCGCTTTATCCTGAATCTAGTAGACCTGGAATCGCGCCGGCTCAAGGAGATCATGATTCCTTGGACGGATGTGGCATGTGTCAATGTCGCAAGTAATATTGAACAGGTAAATAAGGTAGTACTCGCCTCGGGTCATACCCGCTTACCAGTCGTACAAACTGTGGACGGCGCATTGCCGCGTCTTATAGGTATGCTGCATACGAAAGAATATGCCACGTTGCGAGATAGCGGAGAGAAAGAGTGGACGGCGATCATCAGGCAGCCTATCTTAGCTAATCCTCTCGACTTGGCGCTAAATACTTTGCGTCAAATGCAGACCAAGCGTAGCCACATGGCAATTGTCATGTCTAGCGCAGGACAACCAGTAGGGCTAGTTACCTTAGAAGACATCTTAGAGGAGATCGTCGGAGAAATTTACGACGAGGACGACGATGGGCGAGTGCGGCAGCTATTTGCTGCCAAGGCTCGACTTAAGTTAGGTCTTAAGGACCGCAAATAGCGCACTTCTTCTTAAGCGTCGACGTACTAGGCATTTGCGAATTTCCTCTACCCAAAGCACGGTACTGCCGACCAGTCCGATTTTAAAAACCTCTGTTAGTCTTATGGGTACGGTATGGAAGAGATCACCTAAGGGGCGCCAATATACTACAGCTATTTGTGCCAAATTGCTCACGAGCAGTCCTCCTAACAACCATTTATTCCGAAGTATGTCAGTCGTCAAAGATGACTTGGTTGAGGAGCGACAATTCAGCACGTTAAACCATTGCGTGACTGCCAGCAGCGTAAAGGTTTCAGTCTGCACCTGCGCAAATTCTATGCCCTCTCGCAGTCGATGAACGAACCAACCCAGGACAATGGCCGCTATCAGTGGCGTCATCAATGCGATTCTCGCAAGAATATCTCTGTTGATGAGAGCCTCATGCGGTCTGACTGGGCGGCGGTGCATCTCATCACCTTCGAGTGGCTCCATGATCAGATTAACCGTGACGGTACCTTCAGTAACGAGATTGATCCATAAGATCTGGACTGCAGCCAATGGCGGTGGATAGCCTGCTATCAAGGACAGCAGGAGGACGAGGACTTCTGCCATTGAGGTTGCAACCAGATAGAGCACTGCTTTTTTGAGGTTGCGATGGACTAATCTTCCCTCTTCGATGCCAGCGACAATGGTGGCAAAATTGTCGTCAGTTATAATCATCTTTGCCGCAGATTTTGCAACCTCCGTTCCGGTGATTCCCATGGCTACGCCAACGTCGGCACCAGCAAGAGCTGGAGCATCATTGACACCATCACCCGTCATGGCAACGACCTGCCTATTTGCCTGTAGCGCGGCGACGATACGTTGTTTTTCTGATGGGTGGACGCGCGCAAATACGGCGGTGCTGGGTGCTTGCTTTTTCAAGTCTGCATCTGACAAAGCGCTTAACTCGCGGCCGTCAGTGACCAGATCGCCGGAGCGATAAATGTCGAGGATCTGGGCTATTGCCAAGGCAGTTGCTTTATGATCACCAGTAATCATGACGGGACGAATCCCTGCGCGTCTACATGCGGCGACGGCATCGCGTACTTCTAAGCGCGGCGGATCGATTTGGCCAACCAGCCCTAGGAAGGTCGCGTTACCTCGGACGCTATCGTATCCCCGCCGGTTTCCTCGGCCGTCAGCCAATCCATGACCATCGACGACAGCAAAAGCCAACACTCGCAGCGCTCGTTCTGCTAGTTCATGGGCTATTTTGGAGATCCGTTTGATCTGAGTCCAATCTAGTGGCTGCGCGTGACCGGCGTGCAGGCGATAGCCGCAAAGTGTAATCACTTCCTCAAAGGCTCCCTTGATGAACACACACCGCCGCGAGTCACCTATATGCGATGTGGCCATCATTTTGGTAGCGGATTCAAAGGGGATCTCGTCGTGACGGGGGAGGATATCCTTAAGCACTTCCTGGGGTAGGCCGGCCTTGAGGGCTAGGGTCAGGAGAGCTGCCTCAGTTGGGTCTCCTACGGGGCGCCACCTAGAGTCTTCGGCATCAGGTGGAAGCAAGGCAGCATCATTGCAGAGGGCTGCAGCAATCAGCAATTCTTTAAGCTGATTATCGGCGGATGGATTCAGGACCTGGTCCTGGTGGCGAAAGTAGCCCTGCGGCTCATAGCCACTTCCGCTAACCTCTATCATGCGTCCATCGGCTAACCATAAAGTGGTCACGGTCATTTCGTTGCGAGTTAGAGTTCCGGTCTTGTCACTACAGATCACCGAGATTGAACCGAGAGCCTCGACTGCCGCAAGCCGGCGAATAATCACGCCTCGTTTAGCCATCCTCTGCACGCCAACAGCAAGTGCAATAGTCATTGCGATGGGGAGGCCTTCCGGCACCATAGATACCATCTGACTGATTGCCACCATGAACACCTCAGTCATCGGTAGGCTACGAAGCCATCCAATGAGCATGATGCTCGCAAACAATATTAGTGCTGCGACAACAATGTGTTTGCTGAAGCGATCAATTCGCTGTTCGAGAGGCGACATTGGGTCCACGGCCTCGGCTGTTTGCACTGCAAGACGGCCTATCTCGCTGTGGCTGCCAGTTGCGACGACGACGGCACTTGCGCGACCTGCAGTCACATATGTGCCAGAGTAAAGCATGCAGGTTCGATCGCCGAGGCTCGCATCGAGGGGGCAAGGAAGCTCATCTTTGGCCACTGGCATTGACTCGCCAGTAAGGATCGCTTCTGAAGTCTCAAGGCTTTGGGCTGTGAGGAGACGGCAGTCTGCAGGAACCGCGTCACCTGCAGCAAGCAGGGCTATATCGCCAGGCACTAAATCAATGGCCTCGCAAACAATTTCTTTACCGCCTCGTATCGCGCGTACGTTTAGCGTCGATAGTTTGCGTAGGGAGTCGATGGAACGCTCGGCCCGACCCTCCTGGATCGCACCAATCACAGCATTTAGAAAGACCACAACCATGATGACGATCGAGTCTTTGACTTCGCCAAGGTAAAGAGCAATGCCCGCCGCGGCAAGTAGGAGATAGATCAGTGGGCTCATAAACTGGTGGGCAATCACCTTCAGTAAAGAGACTTTTTTCCCGGATGGGAGGGAATTGGGGCCATATTGCGTTTGGCGCTTCACGACCTCTTGAATCTCTAAGCCCGCATGAATGTCCGTCGTGAGGATGGCGATAGCCTCCTCCGCACTTAATGTGTGCCATGGCTTCGGAGTCATAGTTTGGGGGCTCGACTTTTGCATGAAGGCTCCAACTTGGGATTTTATACCGGCCAAATTATACCGATAACCCTCCAAAAAATTAACCAGCAATATGGTCGAATATAGCCTGGTGTCCGGTGACACTACCCAAGTGAGCGGACTCCTCCGTTTTGCATTCGGGTACGGAATTCTTTTTGAAGGAAGGCCAGGTTATCTCAAGTCACATACTTTCAATTCAATTTGCTGCCTCTCGAAGCCAAGCGGAATTTTGTGGATCAATGATATCCACGTAAATGGACCTCTTCATGGGCCTTCCATCCTTTTTTATCAGGTTGCCACCATGAGTCACCCCGGCAATTAACCACTCTCCATTTCGGAATACGAATAACGGACCGCCGGAATCACCCGCACCCGAAGCTGATTCGTAACCACTGCTCTCACCTCCAAGGCTCCCTTCGAATGTCAAAACTCCCTTCTCGGCTGAAGTAAGGATATTCTTGCCAGACCTTTTTGTTCCCAGCCCCGACTCTTTGTAACCACGATCGCGAAAGTTACCCCCACAGTTCAACTCAACAAATTTTTTGAAATCTTGGCCTGATGTTGCGAGGGTAGCCTTCAGATTGCGCTCATCACAGTCGATTGGACATCCTTTGTCCGATGGCACTTCATCAGCCGGAAATCGCAACACTGTATCGGCGTTATAATCGATCCCGTTTACTGAGGTTGCGACCTTTATATTTCAATGACCATCGTCATCTTTAGCTCGTGGAATATAGCAAAACCGATCAAACGGAGTGATTAGAGAGTTTCCGAAGCCGACTATTTTGATCTCTTCATTTGGACGTGCAGATTGCGTCGCCACCTTGCCAAATGTCGGACCAGAGTATGTTCCCTTGGGAAACTTTACGTAAGCCAAATCGTAACGTGGATCACGCGGCAGCTTGCATGACTCACCGCCACTCGGCCATCTTGGATGAATAAAAATAAATTCTGATTCCACGCTAACATTCCCAAACTTAACAAAACTGGCACGATCGACGCAATGAGCAGCAGTCAAAAGAAGACTGTCATTCAGAAAACTTCCTGTGCAGTAGCTACGACCGTTCATTTGAATCTGGACGACATAAGGAAAATCAGGCTCCTCGATCCCATTAGTGACCTTTGGCTGACTTGCCTTGATAGATTGGCAGGAAGTTCCTAACAAAGATACGAGTAGCGAAAGAAGCAAGATACGCATAAGTGAACCCACCTATAACTTTAAAATATGCTGAAACAGTCGAGAGCCCTGCAAGTTGGGTGCCATCTTCTTTTGCGATCACCAGACCAACGAGTATCGCGATAGCAAATTAGGCATCTAAATTTTAATAACGTCAATTTTGAACGGACATGTCAATATTTGACCACATCACTTGAATTTCTTCGATAGAAGTAGCGAGGTTTGACAGCTGCGCTAGTGGCAATATCATTGGACGCCAACTGATCCAGTATCATGCTGATCGGCATAATTTATGCATCAGGACTCCTTCCTGTAGGTCCACTCTCTGACATTCCTGAACACTGGCACATAAACTGCCTGATCTGATGGGTTCGAACAAATATTTAGGAGATTACCAACAAATGCGACCTCATCATATCCGCACATTCTTGCTGGGATTTGTCACACTGGTTGGTACTAGTCAAAACAGCTGCAAAACATCTGGCCCACGCGGGTCTGATACAAAAGGATATGTATCTGAAGGGTCGTCTTATCTGTGGCCGAGAGGAGTGGATGGTAAAATATCTATTCCAGTCTGCTGGGAGAACCCGGAGACTAGTTCGGATAAAGTTCGCGACAGCATCGCCTCCCTCGTGACTTTTGAGTACGGGCAAGCTGGACTTGATTTTGTCGGCTGGAAAACCTGTAACGAAGACAGCTTGGGCATTAGGATCTTTAACAACGACACTCGTCAGCGACGAGTAGAAGCGTTCGGCGCGAAAATTAGCGGCATTAAGAATGGCATGCTTCTGAATTTAAACTGGGAAGTAACGCCTACGTTTTGTGCAAAAGAACATAAAGACGTATGCATACTCAATGATGCCCTTCATGAGTTCGGACACGCAATTGGATTGCGTCATGAAGCCAATCGGACTGATTCTTTGTGCGTAGAGGCACAACGCCCAGGAACCGGCGAGCAGGGGGCTCTAGAAGTCGGCGAATTCGACAAAGATTCAATAATGAACTACTGCGCTAATACCATGGTATGGAAAACAGGTCAGTTGCAACGCCTGAGCGCCATGGATCGAGAGGTTATAAGGCGCTATTACAGTGGGGAAGTAAACTTCAAAAACAAAGAAGCTTGCGAAAAAGAGGGTCACTCCTGGATTGAAAGATTCACCGAATCGTGTTGCCGCGTCAGCTCTGAAGCCATCAATTTATCTGAACAAAAGGCATACAATTACTGCGGCGTCGTTGCTTCCGTCAAACTTTCGGACTCATTGCGCGGAGTCACGTCAAATATCCTAGAGTCAGAAAAGTTCACTGTAATTATAGACTGCCCCGGACTGTTTCCACCACCGACCGCCGTAGTCGAAAGAAATCAGCTGCTGGCTGAATTTCCCATAACTTTTCGACCGAAATCAGGTGTGCTTTGCAGTGACGTTCTGGTTGTTCCCGGAGTAAAAAGAGAAGAAACCAAGAATCAGCAAGTGCTAAGATTGAAGCAGAATGAACCGCGCCCCTTGGCTGTTGACCGCATCGTCTTCGATGGAATATTCAAGGCTGAAAGTGCTGCCGAATCAAAACTACCAACAGATGTTTTGACCAGTCGGTTCTATTCAAAGCATAAATTCACGATAAAATTGCCTAAGTCTTGGTCGCCTAGAAGCGCAATGATGGCTTGCGATAAGCAGGACCTGTACACGACAAATATTTCTGATGATGCTATCGAATTCACGATTGCGTCGCTTGGATTTCAACTTCAACAGGAAATAAATTGCACGGGTATAAAAATCTTTGACGCCCCCGCCACTGCTGATGCCTCGAAAGTTTATAGCATGCGGTTCGAAAAAACTATCACTATGCCTCTCGGTAGAAACAGTAACCAAAATGATTTGAGCAGCTTTGCAGTGATCGAGAGTAGGCTCAAGTAAGGCTAGAGGTTATTTGAGGTGGCCCTAAATTTCCGGACACTCACTAAGCGATATTCCGCTCATACTGCTCGGGCGAGTGATATCCCAGTGACGAGTGCAACCTAGTCCGATTATAAAACACTTCGATGTACTCGAAAATAGCTGCAGCGGCTAGCTCTCTTGATTCATACACCTCACCTCGGATTAGTTCAGTCTTCAATGTCCCAAAAAAGCTCTCAGCGACAGCATTATCGTAGCAATGGTCAATGCCAGTCATGCTTTGACTGAACCCGCGGCGGCGCAACCGACGGCGAAACTTCTTGGCCTTGTATTGCCCACCCTTGTCACTATGGAAAATTATTGAACGGTCGGGACGTCTCATACGGTAGGCCATATCAAATGCCGCCATGACGATATCGACCTTCAAGTCACTCCGGGTGCTCCATCCCACAACTTTACGGCTAAAAACGTCGATAAT